>NZ_JBHVQS010000018.1:0-140479 GCF_042886435.1 Streptomyces sp. NPDC058000 | reverse complement strand
GCCGCTGCGCGGGGCTGTTCGGCCGCGGTGCCGGGGCTGTGGGGTGGGGGTGTGCCGGACTGCTTCGCTTTACGTCCGGCACACCCCCACCCCACAGCCCCGACCCCTCCCGTTGAGGGGTGGGAAAAAGATGAGCGAGGGTACGCCCTAGTGGGCCACTGCGGGCCCGATCACTGAGTGGTGACCGGCCACCAGCCCACCCGCCTCAACCAGCCACCCACCCGTCTTCCCCACCCCCAACGGGAGGGGACGGGCCGGAGGGGGTGGTGTGCAGGACGTAAAGCGCAGCAGTCCTGCACACCACCCCCGCAGGCCCGGCACCGCACCCAACAGCCCCGCGCAGCGGACCCGCCCGCCGCCAGGCGCAACGGCGAGAAACCCAGCAACGTGGGAAGGCAGCCAAGCGCAGCGACCCGTTCGGCTACAGCCTTTACGAGCCGACCGGCAAACTGAAACAACTGTTCATGGGCTGATCGCCGGAGGGCACGCGCGCCGGCCCGTACCGCGCGTGCGGCACCCGGGCCGCACGGGTCCCGACGAGAGGGTGGACGTCCATGGCCGAACTGCACGATCTGACCGCGCTGGAACAGGCCGCGGAGATCCGGTCGGGGGAACTGTCCCCGGTCGAGCTCACCGAGCACTACCTCGCGCGTATCGACCGGCTGGACGACACCCTGGGCGCCTTCCTCACCCGCACCCCGGAGCTCGCCCGCAAGCAGGCCGCGGAGGCCGAGAGCGAGGCCGTCGCGGCCCGTCGCGAGGGTCGGGCGCTCCCGCCGCTGCACGGTGTCCCGGTGCCCGTGAAGGACCTCAACCGCGTCGCCGGGGTGCGCTGCACGATGGGCTCGGCCGCGCTGGCCGACCACGTCCCGGACGCCGACGACCACGTCGTCACCGCACTGCGCCGGGCCGGCACGATCCTGCTGGGGAAGACCAACACCCCCGAGTTCGGGCTGCCCTGCTACACCGAGAACGCCCTCGCCCCGCCCGCCCGCACCCCCTGGGACACCACGCGCTCGGCGGGCGGCTCCAGCGGCGGCGCGGCCGCGGCGGTGGCCGGCGGGCTGGCGCCGGTCGCGCACGGCAGCGACGGCGGCGGGTCGATCCGCATCCCGGCGTCGGCGTGCGGGCTCTACGGCATCAAGCCCAGCCGCGGCCGGATCAGCGCCGGCCCCCTGCTGCACGACGTGACGGGCCTGAGCACGTCCGGTCCGCTGGCCCGTACGGTCGCCGACGCGGCCGTACTGCTCGACGTGATGGCGGGCACCCTGCCCGGCGACCCGTACGCCGCGCCGGCCCTGCCGCCCGGCGAGACCTTCGTCGGCCAGGTCCGCCGGGACCCGGGCCGGCTGCGGATCGGGGTGCTCGCCCAGCCGCCGCTCCCGGACGTCGAGGTGCACCCCGACTGCCGCGCCGCGGTCGCGGAGACCACCGCACTGCTCGGTCAACTCGGCCACGAGACCGAGGAGTTGTCGTTCCCGACCGATGACCGGATCCTGCACGCGTTCACCCGGGTCTGGTCGGTGATGGCCGCCAACCGCCCCGTCCCGCCGGACGGCGAGGAGCTGCTGATGCCGCTCACCCGCTATCTGCGGGCCCGCGGCCGGGAGGTCTCCGGCACCGCCTTCGCCAGCTCCCTGCACGCCTTCCGGATGCTCGCCCAGGACCTCGCCGACGGCCTGATGCCGCCCGGCACCGGCTACGACGTGCTCCTCTCCCCCACCGTGGCCGCGCCACCGCCCCCGGTCGGCGCACTGCGCAACGACGCCGATCCGCAGGCCGAGTTCGCCGCCGTCGGCCGCTTCACTCCGTTCAGCGCCTTCTACAACGTCACCGGCCAGCCCGCGGTCAACGTCCCGCTGCACTGGAACGCCGAGGGGCTGCCGATCGGCGTGATGCTGGCCGGCCGCTACGGCGACGAGGCCACCTTGATCGCGCTCTCCGCACAGCTGGAGGCGGCCCGCCCCTGGGCCCACCGCAAGCCGCCCGTCTGGTGAGCGAACGGGCCGGGGCGCACCGCGCGGCCCCGGCCCCGATCCACCGGACCGGCCTCAGGGCCGGTCGTCGCGCTCCCCGGGCGCGCAGGTCCACGCGTCCGGGGTGCAGGTGCCGGCCGTGGAATCGGCATCGGCGGCGGCGCCCTTCGGTGCGCGGGTCGAGGCCGGGTCCGCAACGCGACGGTCGACCCGGAGCCGGCGGGCGCCGGGCCCCTGTTCGCCGAGGTTGTCGTAGGGGTTGGACAGCGCGCACTTCTCCATGGAGAGGCAGCCGCAGCCGATGCAGTCGGTCAGCCGGTCGCGCAGCTCGACGAGCTGGCTGATCCGCTCGTCGAGTTCGGTGCGCCAGACCTCGGAGAGCCGGGCCCAGTCCGCGCGGTTGGGGGTGCGCTCGTCCGGCAGCTCCGCCAGGGCGTCCCGGATCACCGCGAGCGGGATCCCGACCCGCTGCGCGGCCCGTACGAAGGCGACCCGGCGCAGCGTCTCCCGGGTGTAGCGGCGCTGGTTGCCGGCCGTGCGGGTGCTGCTGATCAGTCCCTTGGACTCGTAGAAGTGCAGTGCGGAGACGGCCGCGCCGCTGCGCGCGGAGAGCTGGCCGACGGAGAGCTCGTGGACCTTGAACGGAAGCTGGGGCACGTCGGCAACCCTACGGCCTGTCCGGTGGTTCCCCGGGCGGTCTCCGGCCGGGGCGTTGACAGCGGGCGCCCACCCTCGCATGCTGAGCAAGCGCTTAGTAACACGGCTGAGGAGGCGGACGAGGATGGCAGAGCCCCGGGTGTTCGGGTCGGTCGAGGAGCTGCGGGCGGCGGTCGGTGAGGAGTTGGGCCCCAGCGACTGGCTGGAGGTCGACCAGAAGCGGATCGACCTGTTCGCGGAGGCCACCGGCGACCACCAGTGGATCCACGTCGACCAGGAGAAGGCCGCGGCCGGACCGTTCGGCACGACCATCGCGCACGGCTATCTGACGCTGTCGCTCCTGCCGGTCCTGGTCCCGCAGTTGCTGCGGGTGGACAACGTGAAGATGGGCATCAACTACGGCACCAACAAGGTGCGGTTCCCGGCCACCGTCCCGGTCGGCTCGCGGCTGCGGGCCCGGGCCCGGATCGCGGAGGTGGCCGAGGTGACCGGCGGGGTGCAGCTCACCATGACCGTGACGGTCGAGCGGGAGGGCGGCGAGAAGCCGGTGTGCGTGGCGGAGTCGGTCAGCCGGTTCCACCTGTAGTCGGCGCGGGGGCCGTCAGGAGGCCCCGCCCACCATCCGCAGGACGAGGTCGGCGTAGAGGGCGCCGACCTCGTCGGGCGTCCGCGGACCCTCGGCGGAGAACCAGCGGGCGACGTCCACGCAGAGCGACAGCACGGCCAGGGTGGTGCCGGGGACGTCGTCCACCCGGAACTCCCCGCTCTCCGCGCCGTCCTCGATGATCTGCCGGAGCAGCCGGTCGGTGCGGCGGCGCAGCCCGGCGATCTCGGCGTAGTGGTCCGCGCTGAGCGCCTGGAGCTCGTACTGGATGACCCGGGCGGTGGTGTGGTGTTCGGCGTGCCAGCGGGCGAAGGTGCGCACCGCGTCGTGGAGCCGGTCGGTGGCGCTGCCCCCGGCCTCGGCGGCGGCGGCCATGATGCGCAGCGCCTTCTCGTGGCCGATGCCGCTGATGCGGTAGAGCAGTTCCTCCTTGGTCTTGTAGTGGATGTAGAGCGCGGCCGGGCTCATCCCGGCGCGGCCGGCGATGTCGCGGGTGGTGGTGGCGTGGTAGCCGCGCTCGGCGAACGCCTGGACGGCCGCGCTGACCAGCCGCCGCGCGGCATCCGGGGACACCCCGGACCACTCGTCGCTCTCCTCCGCCGCCCGCTCGGCCGCACCCATCGCGCTCCCCGCTCCTCGATCCGACAGGGTCTTCCCCTGTCGGATCGAACACCATACCGCGCCACTGAGCAAGCGCTTAGGTCCCGTCCGGGGGACGGACCGGGCGCGTCGGCGGGCGGCGGCCGGGCGGTTCAGAAGGCCGAGACGCCGGTCAGGGCGCGGCCGATCAGGAGCTTCTGGATCTGGCTGGTGCCCTCGTAGAGCGTCATCACCCGGGCGTCGCGCAGCAGCTTGCCGACCGGGTACTCGTCGATGTAGCCGTAACCGCCGAAGACCTGGAGTGCGTTGCTCGCGGCGCGCACCGCGGCCTCGGAGGCGAAGAGCTTGGCCTTGGACGCCTCGGTGGCGAACGGCTCGCCCCGGTCGATCAGATCGGCCACCCGCCAGGTCAGCAGCCGCGCCGCGTCCGCGTCCACCGCGATGTCGCTGATCAGCTCCTGGACGAGCTGACGCCCGGCGATCGGGGCGCCGAACTGTTCGCGCTGACCGGCGTATCCGAGCGCGGCGTCCAGCGCGGCCTGGGCGATGCCGATGCAGCCGGCGGCGACCGACATCCGCCCCTTGGCCAGCGCGGACATGGCGACCGAGAAGCCCTTGCCCTCGGGCCCCAGCAGGGCGCCGGCGGGCACCCGCACGCCCTCCAGTACCAGCTCGGCGGTGGCCTGGCCGCGCAGTCCGAGCTTGCCGTGGATGGCGCGGCGGGTCAGGCCCGGGGTGTCGGTCGGTATCAGGAAGGCGCTGATCCCCTTGTGGCCGGGGGCGCCGCCGGTCCGGGCGAAGAGCAGGACCAGGTCGGCCCAGGTGCCGTTGGTGATGAACATCTTGCTGCCGTCGACGACCCAGTCGCCGCCCGCGCCGTCCCGGACCGCGCGGGTGGTCAGGGACGCCGCGTCGGAGCCGGTGCCGGGCTCGGTCAGGCCGAAGCAGCCGAGCGCCGCGCCGGACGTGAGCCGGGGCAGCCACGCCCGCTTCTGCTCCTCGTCGCCCCATGCGGCGAGGGTCTTGGCGACCAGCCCGAGCGAGACCGAGACGATGCCGCGGACCGCGGAGTCGCCGCGCCCCAACTCCTCGGTGACCAGCGCGTACGCGAGGTGGTCACCGCCGGAGCCGCCGTACTCCTCGGGGATGGTCAGCCCCAGGAAACCGAGGTCGCCGAGTTTGCGGACGATGCCCGGGTCGACCTGTTCGGCGCGGTCCCAGGCGGTGGCGTGCGGGGCGATCTCGCGGTCGGTGAAGTCTGCCGCGAGCCGGCGTACGGCGGTCTGCTCGGGCGTGAGCTCCAGGTTCATCTCGGGCCCCTTCTCGGCGGGAACGGGAGTGCGGAGACAGTTAATTAGCACTGCTAGTTTTTAGCGAACAGCCCCTACTATGTGCGGCATGGCCCGACCCCGCAAGCCCCTGCTGAGCCGCGAACGCATCGTCACCACCGCGCTGGCACTGATCGACGCGGAGGGGCTCACGGCGCTCTCCACCAGGCGGTTGGCGGCGGAACTGGGCGTGAGCGGCCCCTCCCTCTACAACCACTTCACGACCAAGGACGAGATCCTCGACGCGGTGGCCGACACGGTCATCGCCCAGGTCGACGTCTCGACCCTGGTGAGCGGCGCCGACTGGCGGGCCGGCCTGCTCGACTGGGCCCGCTCCTACCGCGCGGCGCTGGCCGCCCATCCGCACATCGTGCCGTTCCTCGCCCAGGGCCCGGGCCGCCGGCCGGCCGGGCTGAAGATGGCCGACGCGGCGTTCGGCGGCATGGTCGAGGCCGGCTGGCCGCCCGCCCTGGCCACCAAGGTCTGCGCGATGGTGCGGTACTTCGTCGCCGGCTCCGCGCTCGGCTCGTTCGCCCGCGGCTTCGTGGACGACCCCGGCGCCTACGACCCGGCCGACTACCCGCACCTCGGGCAGGCGCACCTCCTGGCCGAGCACCAGCGCCGCGTGGACGACGGCGCGTTCGAGGCCGGGCTGCGGGCGCTGGTCGACGGGCTGACGTTGCATCACCCGGAACTGGCACCTCCCGGCGTCGATTTCAGGACACAGATGTAGAGTGCATCAGTCCCTGGCGGGCAGGGACAAGGTGCGTCCCGCGGGAGGCGGAAATGCCCCAGTCGAGTACGGCCAACAAGGCTCCGGCGGCGAAGAGTTACGACGTGTTAGCGACCCGCTGGGGCCGGTTCGCCACGGAGGTGCTGCGCGGCCAGGCACAGGTCGACTTCCTGCCCAGCGCGTTGGCCGGAGTGGTGTTCTCGATCGCACTGTTCGTCGCGGGCTGGCAGTACGGCCTCTACGGCCTGATAGGCGCGGCCGTCGGCACCGGCACCGCGCACCTGCTGGGCGTGGAGCGCAGCCGGGTCACGGCCGGACTCGAAGGCTTCAACTCCTGCCTGGTCGGGGTCGCCTGCGCGGTCTTCCTCAACGCCGACCACCTCTCCACCCTGCTGGTCGCGGTCGCCGCCAGCGCCGCGGTCACGGTCGTCACCGCGGCCACCGCGCGGGTGCTGGGCACCTGGGGCCTGCCCACCTTCACCCTGCCGTTCTGCCTGGCGGCCAGCGCGCTGACCGTCGCCGCGCCCGGCTTCCGGCACGTGTGGCACCTGGCGGACGGCCTCGCCGCACTGCCCAGGACCGCGTCCGGGCCCACCGCGCTGAGCCTCACCGACCTGTGGCACGCCTTCTTCACCAACATCGGTGAGATCTTCCTGATGCCGCAGTGGTACGTCGGCCTGATCTTCCTCGTCGGCATCTTCGTCGCCGACCGCCGGCTGGGCGCCCTGGCCTGCGCCGGCAGCGCCGTCGGGATCCTGACGTCGTGGGCGCTCGGCGCCCCCGCCGACCAGGTGCGCCAGGGCCTGATGGGCTACGACGCGGTGCTGGTCGCCATGGCCCTGGGCGGGGTCTTCCTGATCACGGACGCCTGGAGCGTGGGGTACGCCTTGGTCGGCGCGGTCACCTCCACCGTGCTGAGCCCGGCGCTCGGCGCGCTCTTCGCGCCGTCCGGCGGGCACGCCTTCACCTGGCCGTTCGTGCTGGTGTCGCTGGTGTTCCTGGTGGCCGCGCCGGCCTTCCCGCGGCTGCGCCGGGCCACGGGCTGACGGACCGGCGGCGACCGGCGCGGGGCCGGCCGCCGCCGGAGACCTCAGAACACCACCAGCGCCCGGCCGCCCTTCCCGGCGAGCATCGCCTCGAACGCGGCCGGGATCCCGTCCAGTCCGATCCGGTCGGTGACCAGCGCGGAGAGGTCGAGCGCGCCGGAGCGGACGTGCTCGGCGATCACCGGGAGGTCGCGGGCCGGATCGCTGTTGCCGTAGACGCAGCCGGAGAGCGTCCGGCCGAAGTAGAACAACTCCAGGGCGGAGAAGGTGACCTGCTGGTCCTTGCCGCCGATGCCCACCACCGTCGTCCGGCCGCCGCGACGGGTGGCCGACCAGGCCGCCCGGATGGTCTCCGCACGGCCCACGCACTCCACGGCGACATCGGCGCCGACGCCGCCGGTGAGCGCCCGGACCCGCTTGGCGCCCTCCTTCTCGAAGAACGCCGGACCGTCGGCGACCAGGAAGTCGGTGGCACCGGCCGCGTGGGCCAACTCCTCCTTCGCCGGCGAGACGTCCACCGCCACGATCGGGCCGGCCCCGGCGATCCGCGCCGCCTGGAGGGTCGCCAGCCCCACGCCGCCGACGCCGACGACCAGTACCGATTCCCCCGCCCGGACCCGGGCACTGTGGTGGACGGCGCCCCACCCGGTGAGCACCGCGCAGCCGAGCAGGGCCGCGTCGACCAGCGGCACCCCGGCCGGCAGCGGCAGCGCGGCGTGCGCCGGCACCACGGTCTCCTCGGCGAACGCGGCGGTGCCCAGCCCCGGGTAGAGCGCGCTGCCGTCTCTGCCGAGGGTGGCGTACGGGGCGCCGGCGGCCCGACCGGCGTCGGCACACAGCCAAGGTTCGGCCAGCCCGCAGAAGTGGCAGTCGCCGCAGGACGGCGCCCAGTTGAGGACCACCCGGTCGCCGACCGCCACGCCGGTCACGTCCGGGCCCACCGCGCTGACGGTGCCCGCGCCCTCGTGCCCGAGCACGGCCGGGGCGGGCTGGCGCAGCGTCCCGTTGGACAGTGACAGGTCGGAGTGGCAGACACCGGCGGCGGCGAGCTTGATCCGGACCTGGCCGGGGCCTGGCTCCGGCAGCTCGATCTCGGTGATCTTCAACGGGGCGTTTACGGCGGGCAGGACGGCGGCGCGGACCACGGGATCTCCTCGGGGCGGGACGGGGGCGGCGATAGGACGGCCGGGCGGGCGGGAGGGGGCGCGGGGCGGGCGGCTCAGAACTGAAGGGACTTGGTCTGGAGGTACTCGGCCAGACCGTGCGGCCCCAGCTCCCGGCCGACCCCGGACTGCTTGTACCCGCCGAACGGGGCGAGCGGGTTGAACCGGCCGCCGTTGATGTCGACCTGGCCGGTTTCCAGGCGGCGGGCGAAGGCCGCCGCCGTGGCGTCGTCGCCGGCCCAGACCGCGCCGGCCAGGCCGTAGACGGTGCCGTTGGCGATCCGTACCGCGTCGTCCTCGTCCTCGTAGCGCAGGACCGTGAGGACCGGGCCGAAGATCTCCTCCTGGGCGAGGGTCATCTCCGGGGTGACCTCGGCGAAGACGGTGGGGTTGACGTAGAAGCCGGGCCCGTCGGATGTCCGCGGGCCGCCCACCACAAGCTTCGCGCCCTCGGCGACGCCGCGTTCGAGGTAGCCGACCACCCGGTCCCGTTGGCGGGCGCTGACCAGCGGGCCGATCCGCTCACCGGGGACGTACTTCGCGGCCGCGGCGGCGGCCAGCGCGACGGCCTCGTCGTACTGGTCCCGGTGCACCAGCATCCGGGTCCAGGCGCTGCACGTCTGGCCGGAGTTGGCCATGACGTTGGCGACGCCGACCGCCACCGCCCGGCCGAGGTCCGCACCGGGCAGGATGACGTTGGCGGACTTGCCGCCCAGCTCCAGGGCCACCCGCTTGACCGCGCCGCCGGCGAGCGCGCCGATGGTCCGGCCCACCGCGGTCGAGCCGGTGAAGGAGACCAGGTCGACGCCGTCGTGCTCGACGAGCGCCCGGCCCGCGACCGGGCCGAGACCGGTGACGAGGTTGACGACCCCGCCGGGTATCCCGGCCGCCTCGACGCACTCGGCGAACAGCTGGGCCACCAGCGGAGTGTCCTCGGCGGGCTTGAGGACGACCGTGCAGCCCGCCGCCAGCGCCGGGGCCACTTTGGCGACGACCTGGTGCAGCGGGTAGTTCCACGGGGTGATCGCACCCACCACACCGACCGGTTCGTGCAGCACGGTGGAGGTGCCGAGGGTCTCCTCGAAGGCGTGCGTGCGGGCGAGGTCGGCGTACGAGCCGCAGACCGCGACCGGCAAGCCGGCGTGCACGGTCCGGCTGAAGGCGAGCGGCGCGCCGAGTTCGGCGGTGACGGTCCGCGCGATCTCCTCGGTGCGGTCGGCGAGTTGGTCGCGCAGCGCGGCCAGTCGCTCGGCGCGTGCGGCGGGCGGGGTGGCGGCCCAACCGGGCAGGGCCGACCGGGCGGCCCGCACCGCGGCGTCCACGTCCTGCGCGGAACCGGCCGGGACGGTGCCGATGACCTGCTCGTCGGCCGGGTTGACGACCTCGATCGTGCCGCTGCCCGCGGCGGGCCGCCAGCGTCCGCCGATGTACATCGCCTCGTGGTGCTTCACGTGTGGTCCTCCCGGGCCGGCTGGTCGTGATCGGCACCCTAGGGGCGCCCTGGGGCACTTCCTAGGGGGACACCATCCAAACTAGCGCCGGTAGTTTCGTGGCCGCCAGCGGCACCGCGCACCCGCCCGGTCCGCATCGGGTCCGGGCCCGCCGCCGTTACGGCTCGCCACCACCGGAACCGGCCACACCGCCCGCCGGACCCACCGGACCGGCCTCCGCGGCCCCCACAGCCCCGGCGATCTCCGCAGTCCCGTCCACCGCACCGCCCACCGCGCCCTCCCCGGCGCCGCCCCCCGTCCCGTCCAGATAGCGCGCCAGATAGGCCCGCAGCAGTTCCTTGGTCTCCGTGACGATCGCCGGATCGCCCACCGGATCGGTGCGGAAGGCGAGCTGGAGCAGCGCATCGGCGGTCTCCACGCCGACCAGGAAGGCGGTGCGCAGCCGGGCGTCGGCGGGGTCCAGGCCGAGCCGCTCGGCGAGCAGGTGCAGCAGCCGGTCGGCGACCTCGTAGTTGGCCTGCCGGGACTCGCGCGGGGCCGGGACGGTGAACTCCACCAGGGCGAAGCCCGGCAGCGTCCGCTTCATGGCCAGGTACTCGTCGATCACCACGTCCATCGCGGCGCGCCAGCCCGGTGGCTGGTCCGAGGCGCCCAGCCGGGCGCTGATCCGGTCCGCGTAGGCGTCGAGGTTGCGCCGGGCGAGCGCCTCGGCCATGGCGCGCTTGTTGGGGAAGAAGCGGTAGACCGAGCCGATCGGGACCCCGGCGCGGCCGGCCACCGCGCGGGTGCTCAGGTCCTCGTACCCGGTCTCGTCCAGCAGCTCGGCGCAGGCGTCGAGGATCCGGGCCAGGCGCTGGGCGCTGCGGCGTTGGACGGGCGCACGGCGGAGCAGGGCCGGGGCGGGAGTGGCGGGCAGGGTGGCGGGGGCCGGGGTGGTTTGCGGGGCGGGGGTGGACGGCGAGGCGGGCGGGGGCTTCGAAGGCTGCACACGGTCATCTTGCCCGCCGTACGGACCGGGGATGGCCGAGCGGGGTGATCCGGCCACCGCGGCCGGGATTCCCCCAAGTCCTCGGCTTCCCCCCACTCTCGGCTTCGTTCGAGCGGGGGGACCCTCATACCCAGGGAGGTACCCCCATCGTTGACGGACCCCCTCATCAATCCTAAGGTCTTGCATAGGATTCCCCGAGGCCCCCCTCGGGGCCGTGGTGCCTTGGATTCCGTGGACGTCTTGTTCGGTGAGCGGCGGGAGCGTGTGATGACAGGTACGGACAACGAGCGGGCGAGGAAGACGGCCGAGGGGCTCGTCTACTCCTCCGGCTTCGGCAACGAGCACAGCTCGGAGGCGGTCCCCGGCGCCCTGCCGGTGGGCCGCAACTCCCCCCAGCGGGCCCCCCTCGGGCTCTACGCCGAACAGCTCAGCGGCTCCGCGTTCACCGAACCGCGCCGCCACAACCGCCGGTCCTGGCTCTACCGCATCCGGCCGTCGGCCGCGCACCCGCCGTTCGCCCGCGCCAACCGCGGCGAGATCCGCTCCGCGCCGTTCACCGAGTGCCTGCCCGACCCCAACCGGCTGCGCTGGAACCCGCTCCCCGAGCCCACCGACCCCACCGACTTCATCGACGGCCTGTGGACCCTGGGCGGCAACGGCGACGCCACCCAGCGCGCCGGCATGGCGGTGCACCTCTACCACGTCAACGCCTCCATGGACCGGCGGGTGTTCGGCAACGCGGACGGCGAGCTGCTGATCGTGCCGGAGCGCGGCGGGCTGCTGCTGCGCACCGAGTTCGGTCTGCTGCGGGTCGAGCCGGGCCACGTGGCGCTGATCCCGCGCGGGGTCCGCTTCCGGGTCGAGCTGCTGGACGCCGCCTCCGACGGGCAGAGCCCGACAGCTCGCGGCTACGTCTGCGAGAACTACGGCCAACCCTTCGTGCTGCCCGACCTCGGCCCGATCGGCGCCAACGGCCTGGCCAACGCCCGGGACTTCCTCGCCCCGACCGCCGCCTACGAGGACGTCGAGGGACCGGTCGAGGTGGTCAACAAGTTCTGCGGCCACCTCTGGACCGCGACCTACGACCACTCGCCGCTGGACGTGGTCGCCTGGCACGGCAACCACGTCCCGTACGTCTACGACCTGCGCCGCTTCAACGTCATCGGCTCGATCAGCTACGACCACCCGGACCCGTCGATCTTCACCGTGCTGACCTCGCCCTCGGACACCCCGGGGCTGGCCGGGGTCGACTTCGTGGTGTTCGCCCCGCGCTGGCTGGTCGGCGAGGACACCTTCCGGCCGCCGTACTTCCACCGCAACGTGATGACCGAGTACATGGGCCTGATCGAGGGCGCCTACGACGCGAAGACGGCCGGGCCGGGCGGTTTCGTCCCGGGCGGCGGCTCGCTGCACAACATGATGTCGGCGCACGGCCCGGACCAGGAGACCTTCGACCGCGCCAGCGCCGCCGAACTCGCCCCGCAGAAGATCAGCGACGGACTGGCCTTCATGTTCGAGACCCGCTGGCCGCTAACCCTCACCGAGCAGGCCCGGGACGCCGGACACCTCCAGCGCGGCTACGACGACGTATGGCAGGGTCTCCAGCGCCACTTCCGCCCGTAGCACCGGGACCAGCTCCGCAGACCGGGGACCGTATCGTGACCACCTTCGCTCCCGACTCGCTCGCCCTGAACCGCAAGTTGCCGCTGTGGTACCAGGTCTCGCAGTCCCTCCGCGCCTCCATATTGGGCCGCTCCCCCGAGGCGCCGCTCCGGCTGCCCACGGAGGACCAACTCGCCGCGCACTACGGCGTCAGCGTGCTGACGATGCGTCAGGCGCTCAAGGAGCTGGAGGAGGAGGGCCTGATCAGTCGGCACCGGCGCCGGGGCACGTTCATCGAGCCGCACGCGCGGCGCGGCGCACCGGTGCGACTGCTCGGGTCGGTGGACGCGATCGTGGCCCAGCAGTCGGGGATGCACACCGTCCTCCTGGAACACGGCCCGGTACCGATTCCCTCCGAACTGTCCGAATATTTTCCGGATATGGCGGAGGTAGCCGGTTTTCGGCGATTGCGCAGCGACGAGGCGACGGAGGAACCGACCAACCACGCGCGCAATTTCGTACGCCCCGACGTGGCCGCCCGGATCGACCTCGCAGACCTGGAGCGGTGGCCGATGACGAAGGTGCTGCGGGACGCGGTGGGCATCCGCATCGGGCGGATCACCGACATCGTCGAGGCGCGGCTGGCCGACCCCGAGACGGCCCGCCTGCTGCATGTGCCGCTGCTCAGCCCGATCCTGCACTACACCGGCGTCACCTACGACGAGTCCGGGCAGGTGCTCGACGTCGCCCAGATCCACTACCGGGGCGACCGGTTCTCCTTCACGGTGACGCTGGACGCGCACTGAGCCGTGGCGGCGCGGGGCCCGCCCGGAGACGGCCGCCGCACCGCAGGTCCCGCTCCCGGTTCAGATCCGCTCCAGGCTCCGCCCCGTACTGCGCGGCCCCAGCAACGCGACATCCAGGCAGAGCAGCACCAACAGCACCGCGGAGCCGCCGAAGACGGCGGCCGCGCCGAGGTCGGTCAGCACCCTCAGCGCGACGAACGGCAGCACGACCGAGGTGAGCCGGGACAGCGAGTAGGCGATGCCGATCGCGCTGCTGCGCAGGCCGGTCGGGAAGATCTCGGTCTGGTAGACGTGGAAGGCGTTGGAGAAGACGTTGCTGCACACCGTCAGCAGGAAGCCGAAGGCGACGATCGCCCAGGTGGCGGTGGCGAAGCCGAAGGCCAGGCCGCAGGCGGCGATGCCGAGCGCGGAGGCGATGATCAGCGTCCGGCGCTCGATCCGGTCGATCAGCGGGACGGACAGCGCGGAACCGATCGGATATCCGCAGTAGCTCAGCGCCGCGTACAGCAGCGAGTCGGTGACGGTGTACCCCTTGGCCGTGAGCACCACGGGCGCCAGCGAGCCGAAACCGTAGTAGCCGACGGTCTGGAGCACCTGGAAGATCCACCACATGAGCGTCCGGCGCCGGTGGTCGCCGCGGAACATCTCCCGCAACGGCACCTTCCGCTCCGGGGGGTCGGTGGTGTCCGGGACGGACGGCAGGCTGCCGCCGGTCTCCGCCGCCACCCGCCGCTCGATACCGGCGACGATCCGGTCGGCCTCCTCCTCGCGCCCGTGCACGCTCAACCACCGTGGCGACTCGGGTAGTTGACGACGCATCAGCTGGATGAAGGCGGCCCCCAGCGCACCGGCGACCAGCAGCCAGCGCCAGCCGTCCACGCCCAGCACCTGGTGCCCGGCCACCAGGCGGGCGCCCAGCAGTGCCGCCACCGGGACGCCGACGAACCCGAGGGTGTAGGCGTGGGCGAGGTAGCGCCCGCGGACCGCCCGCGGCAGGAACTCCGCCAAATAGGTATCGACCAGGACGAGTTCGGCACCGAGCCCGAGTCCGGACAGGAAGCGCAGTACGAGCAGCCAGCCGAGGTCCGGCGCGCACGCCGCGGCCAGCGAGAAGAGCGCGTAGCCGCCCAGGTTGACCAGGAACATCCGGCGCCGGCCGAGCCGGTCGGCGAGCACCGACAGCACATTGGCGCCGACGAACATGCCCAGGAACCCGGCGGCGATCACCCAGGACTTCGCGGCGTGCCCCAGCCCCCACCGCTCGGCCAGGACCGCGGCGAGCACCCCGCCCAGGAAGATCTCGTACAGGTCGAAGAAGGCGCCGATGCCGACGACGGCGGTGATCCGGCGGTGCCACCGGGACGGCGGCAGCCGGTCCAGGCGGGCGCCGACCCGGGTCCCGACGGGGGTCCCCCCGCATCTGTCGTGCGCGGGTCCGGGGATCCCCCCGCGCCGTTCAGGCGTGGGGAAGGTGTCCGTCATGGCGGTCCTCCCTCGGCAGACGTACGGCCAGGACCGTACTCCGCCAAGATCGGCAAGCGGAAGACCGCGTTCGTCCGCCGGAGGCCCCGCTTCGGCGGGCGGCCGCGGCCCGGCCGGCGGTGGCGGGCCCAGTGAACGGGCACCGCGCCCGCCGCTACCATGCGGAGGCAACCAACGGTCCGGGAGGGGCTCCGCGTGACGGCGAAGCAGGGCGCGCCAGGGCTGGACGCGCCACGGCTGTCCGATCTGATGCCATGGTCCGTGGCGCCGCTGCGGCTGGGCCGCTCCTGGGTGATGGGGCCGGATCCGGCCACCCTGCGCGCCCGTTGGAAGGCGCTCGCCGACGCCGTGGACCCGGCCGTCCGCGCACGGCTGTTCCGCCCGTCCCGGGCCCGCACCCTGCACTCCGCGGTCGGCCAGCTCCCCGGGCAGGCCACCCCGACCGCGCGACTGGCCCGGACGGCCGGCCCGTGCCCGGAGCCGGTACGGGTCCTGCACGGCCCGTTCGACCGGCAGTGGCTGCTGCCCGACCACCGACTGATCGACGCGGCCCGCCCCGAACTGTGGCGCGTGGCCGACCAACACCAGCTGTTCCTGGTGGAGTTGGGCCACGTCCCGCAGACCTCCGGGCCTGCGGTGGTCTGCTCCGCGCTCCTGCCCGACGGACGCTCCCCCGCCGGGCGCCCCGGCCGGATCCACCCGCTCTACCGCCGGCCCGGCGGCGTCGAGCCCAACCTCGCCCCCGGCCTGGCGGAGCTCCTCACCCACCGCCTGGACCGCCCGGTCCGCCCGACCGACCTGCTCGCCTGGATCGCCGCCACCGCCACGCACTCCCCCGACGGCACCGCGGTGCCGCTCACCGCCGACCCGGCACTCTGGGACCGCGGGGTGGCGCTGGGCACCCGGCTGCTGTGGCTGGGCACCTGGGGTGCGTACCAGGGGGACGGCCCGGACGGGCCTTCCGGGCAGCCGCGGTTGCCCGGCGGCCGGCGGCCCTACGTACGGGCCGCCCTACCGGCCCGTGGACTGCCGGAGACCCTCGACTACGCCCCCGACGACGAGGCGCTACTGCTCGGCAGCGGGCGGATCGCACCGGTGCCGGCGGGTGCCTGGGAGTTCCACGCCGGGGGCGTACGGGTGGTGGAGGAGTGGTTCGCGCGGCGCGCCGGGGCCCCGGCCGCCGGTGCCGAGTCCGCCGAGCGCGGTTCCCTGGCGGCGCTGCGGCCCACCGTCTGGCCGCAGGAGTGGACCTCGGAGCTGCTGGAGCTGGTCACCGTCCTGGCCTTGCTGGCCGAACTCGCGCCGGAGGCAGTGGAGTTGGCGCGGGCGGTGGAGACGGGTCCGCGGCTGGGGGCGGCGGAGCTGCGGGCCGCGGGGGTGCTGCCGGCGCCGGCTGCGGCGGCCCGGCCGGCGTCCGTGTTGGACCACCAGGAGGAAGGGCCGGACGGGCAGTTCGCGCTGCTGTGAGCCACCGCGGGGCGGTACGGGTCCGGGCACACGAGGAACCACCCGCCACGAGGTGACGGGTGGTGAGAAGGAGGCACCGGGCGGCAGTGTCGTGCCCGGCCGGGACGGTGGGGACGCCTGAGCCGTGGTGCCGCTTCAGGTGCGACTCAGCCGTGGCCGCCGAAAAGCGAACGACGGAGCCTGCGCAGCGGTGCGAACAGCGACACCCGGTGGCCGCGGCTCTTCCTCATGCGCGTGTGGTCACGCGCGGTGAGCTCCTGCATCAGCGAGGTGGCCCCCTCCACGTCGCGCTGCGGGATGGCGGGACCGCCGAGCACCGCGAGATGGCGATCGAGCCGCGTGCTGGTCGCACTGCTCCCGCATGTGATGGCAGGGACCCGCGCCCTGCTGCGCACTGTTATCTGTTCCATGACTCTCCCCACCCGTACGAGGGCACCCGGCCAACGGGCAGGGTAACCCTATCTCTCTTGGAGGACACGCGTGCAGACCGGTCAACGGATTCACCTGCCATGCCTTGACGTTGACGAACACCATACGGAATGTCACGTACAGCGCGCGTGCCAGGGCGAGTTGAGGGACCGTGCGGGGCGCCCGGGCGGGCGGGGCGCGGAGGTGGGGGCACCCTCCTCCGCGCCCTGTGCACGGAAGATCACGCAGCGGAGCCGAACACCGGGAGGTAGCCGCTGGCTTGGCCGGCGGCGGTGGGGTGGTAGGACTCGTCGACGGGATAGGTCACGCTGTGCAACCACGGGCTGCCGGAGCACAGCTCATGGCCGGCGAAGGTCGAATTGACATCGGCGAAGGCGAAGCCGTGGTCGGCGGCCCGCTTGGCGATGACGCCGTTGATGTCGTCGGCGGCGGCGTCTATGGCCGCCCGGGACTTTTCGGTGAGGCCGGCGACGCAGACACCGTTGAGCTTGTAGAAGTGCGGGTACCCGAGGGCGACGACGTGGGCGGACGGGGCCTTGTCGGCGATCGCCGCGTACACGGTGTCGAGCTTGCCGGGGAGGGTGTTGTCGATGTAGGTGCGGGCCTGGGCGATCCGGGCGAGGCAGGCGCTCTCGCCCTGGAGGGCACAGGTCGTCATGGTGTCGGCGAATCCGGCGTCGTTGCCGCCGATGGTGATGCTGACCAAGCTCGTGGCGGAGCCGAGGGGGCCGAGCTGGCCGCTGACGACATCACCCGTACGGGCCCCTGAACAAGCGGTGAAGGCGAACGACGAGGGGGAGTGCGCGGCCGCCCAGAGGGCCGGATACGCCTTGGTGCTGCGTTTGCACGCACCGCTGCCGCTGTCGTAACTGCCGGCGCCGACGCCGGCCGAGTAGGAGTCGCCGAGGGCCACATAGCCCCCGGCGGTGGTGAGTTGGGCTGCCGCGGCGGCGCCGGCGCCGGTGAGCGCGAGCGACGAAGCAACAAAGAACGCGGATGTCAATGCCGCGAAACGGGACACTCTCATGGAACCTCCCATAGCAGGATCTCTGCGCGATCCGTCGTACCAGGAGCCCCGCGTGGTCGGTAGTGTCCATGCCAAAAGTCGTACAGAGTTCACGGCTAATCTGCCGATCTGTCAGGTTCATCACTGCATCGTCATTGCCTTTCCATGACGTGCATATGACATCCCGTTGGGAGTCTTGATACCTGCGGGCGACTCATCGAACCTTTTGACGATCGGTCACGGACTTTCGCAGAACGACCGATTGCGTACGACCCCGTACGTCCCACCTGCGCGCGCACCACGGCGCGCCACCGATGAGGAGGACTCCCTCGCGATGGCAGTGATGCGTTCCACCACCCCCCACGCCGCCCGCCGGCGTGCCACCACCCTGCGGATCGCCGCGGCGGTCACCGCGGCCGCGGCCGCCGCCACCCTCGGCGCCCTGGCCCTGCCCGCCCAGGCGGCATCCGCCCAAGGCACCGTCGTCGGCGCCGGTGCCGCGGACGCGGTGCACGGCAGCTACCTCGTCACGCTCAAGCCGAGCGCCGGCCTCAAGGCCGCGTCGGCGGACGGCCGCAGCGTGATATCCGCCTACGGAGGCACCGTCAAGCGCACCTACACGGCCGCGCTCAACGGCTATGCCGCCACCCTGTCCGAGGCCCAGGCGAGACGGCTGGCGGCCGACCCCGCCGTCGACCACGTCTACCAGGACCGCACCGTGCACGCCCTGGACACCCAGAACAACCCGCCGTCCTGGGGCCTGGACCGGATCGACCAGGCGAAGCTGCCGCTGGACAAGAAGTACACCTACCCCGCCACCGCCGGCTCCGGCGCCACCGTGTACGTCATCGACACCGGCGTCCGGATCTCCCACCAGGAGTTCGGCGGCCGGGCCGTGAACGGCTACGACGCGATCGACAACGACAACGTCGCCCAGGACGGCAACGGCCACGGCACCCACGTCGCGGCGAACATCGCCGGCAGCTCGTACGGCGTCGCCAAGAAGGCGAAGATCGTCGCCGTGCGGGTGCTGGACAACTCCGGTTCCGGCACCACCGCCCAGGTGGTCGCGGGCATCGACTGGGTCACCAAGAACCACAAGGGCCCGTCGGCGGCGAACGTCTCGCTGGGCGGCGGCCCGGACGCGGCACTCGACACCGCCGTGCAGAACTCCATCAAGAGCGGCGTGACCTACGCCATCGCGGCCGGTAATTCGGGGGACAACGCGCAGAACTACTCCCCCGCGCGGGTCCCCGAGGCGCTCACCGTCGGCGCGACGACCTCGACCGACGCCCGCGCCTCGTACTCCAACTACGGCTCCCGGGTGGACCTCTTCGCGCCCGGCAGCAGCATCACCAGTGCCTGGAACACCAGCGACACCGCCACCAACACCATCTCCGGGACCTCGATGGCCACCCCGCACGTCGCGGGCGCCGCCGCGGTCTACCTCGCCGGGCACCCGACGGCCACTCCGGCCCAGGTCGCCACGGCCCTGGTGAACGGCGCCACCTCCGGGGTCGTGACCAGCCCCGGCAGCGGCTCGCCCAACAAGCTGCTGAAGCTCGTCCCGTAGGAAGCTCGTCCCCTGAGGGGAACCGCCCTCTGAGGGCCACCCGGTAGCGGAACCCCACGAGGGGACCGGCGGGTGCGGACGCCGACGGCTGGCCGGTCAGCCGTCGGCGTTCCGCCCGTGGGCGAGCCCGGGGACGAGGAGGGCGGTGGCCCCGACGGTCACCGCCGCCAGCAGCACCACCAGTGACGTACGGGTGCCCAGCCCGATCAGCCACGCCCCCAACAGCCCGCCCACGAGCATCGCGCCCACCGAGCTGCTCCGGCGGGGCACGGCGCGGCTGCCGTAGCCCAGCCGCCGGTCGCCGCCCACCACGGAACCGCTCACCAGGGCCGTCAGCGCGCGGGTCTCCACCGTCGTGCTGAAGTCCGGCGCGGCCACCCGCATCGCGGTGACGTTGCGCATCCCCATCGCCACCGCCATCAGGGCGATGGCCGCATAGCGCTGACCGTCCGACAGTTCGCGGGCCGGGCCGGTCGCCCAGCCCGCCCCCGCCGCGCCGGCCAGCAGCGCCGCCTCGACCAGCAGGGCGACCGGGAACCACGGGCGCCCCCGGGCGGCCAGGGTGGACTCCAGTCGGGCTCCGAGCGCGGCCCCGACCAGGAACGCGCCGAGCGACACGACCGTGGCCGCCACCGGCAGCCCGCCCTGCCCGGCGATGCCGAAGCCGAGGAAGAGCAGATTGCCGGTCTGGGTCGCGGTGAAGACATGACCGAGGGTCAGGAAACTGGCGGCGTCGAGCACCCCGGTCACCACGGTCAGACACACCATGACCACCGTCAGGGCAGCTCCGCGCGGCGGCTCCACGGACCGTCTCCTTCCACCGGGCACCTCGGATCGGCCTGGTGACAGTCTCCGGACGACCGTCGCGGCGCCGGGCCATTGCGCCGTCTGTGGGCGCCCCGCACTGACGCTCCGTCAGGGCGGGAATCAGGGTGGGGTCAGCCGGTGCGGGTCCCATCGGTGGATGCCGTTCTCGCCCGGGACTGCGCCCCGGATTCGCCCCCCGCCCCGCACATCACCAGCAGCAGCGCCAGCGCCGCCACCCCGACCACGACCGCCACTCCGAAGGCCGTCCCCCGGCGCCCCCGCAGGCGCCCGCCGGCCGCCCGCTCCGACCCGTCCGGCCGTCCCTGACGTACCTCACCACGACGTCGCACGGCGGACCACCCTAGGGCGGGCCCGGCGGGCGCGAACAGGGCGCGTTCCGGCGCACGTACCGTCAGCGGACCGCCCGCAGACCGCCCGCGGACCGCCCGCAGAACACCACCCCGGTCCGGACGGCCGACGCGCCCCCGGATATTCCTTGTGCGCGACCGGTCGGTGTGGCGGATCATGGCGCCATGTGTGCCGATCAGGTCCCGACCTCCCGCACCGAGGAATCCCTGCCGCTCCGGCTGACCATGGACGACAGCGACTCCCCGGCCGACGTCGTCGACGCGCTCTTCCTGGGCCGGTTCGCCAACGGCGAGCAGCCCCACGCCCGGAGCCGCACCGTGGACCGGGTGAAGTCCGGGCTGACGCTGCTGCCGCCCGGGGTGCGGATCCTGCGCTCGGCCCGGGACGACGACCGCAGCGCCACCCTCGCCGAGGGCGACGGTTTCACCCTGCTGGTCTCCCGCTGGAACCGCGGCGCCGACGTGACGGTCACCGCGGTCACGGACGAACTCGCCGAGAAGGTGCTCGGACAGGCCGCGGACGGCGCCGAGGACGCACCGGAACCGCAGCCGGAGAACGTCCCGATGGGCTTCTGGTACTTCTCCCCGCGCCGCGGCCCGCACCGCACCACCCGACAGATCAGCGCCGGGACCTGGGAGGAGGTCCGGGCCAACTACACCGCGCCGGTGGCCACCGCGATGGACCGGCTGATGACGGTGTCGCCCCAGGAGATCGCCGGCCGGCTGCTGTTGCTGCACGGCCCGCCCGGCACCGGCAAGACCTCCGCGCTGCGCACGCTCGCCCGCTCCTGGCGGGACTGGTGCCAGGTGGACTGCGTACTGGACCCGGAGCGGCTCTTCACCGACGTCGGCTACTTGATGGACATCGCCATCGGGGAGGACGACGACGCCGGCAAGAGCCGATGGCGGCTGCTCCTGCTGGAGGACTGCGACGAACTGATCCGCGGCGAGGCCAAGCACACCGCGGGCCAGGCGCTGTCCCGACTGCTCAACCTCACCGACGGGCTCCTCGGTCAGGGCCGCAACGTCCTGGTCGGCGTCACCACCAACGAGGACCTGGAGCGGATGCACCCGGCGGTGGTCCGCCCCGGCCGCTGTCTGGCCCGCATCGAGGTCGGACCGCTGACCCGCCCCGAGGCCGTCGACTGGCTCGGCACCGAGGAGGGCATCGGCCGCGACGGCGCCACCCTGGCCGAGCTCTACGCCCTCCGCCGCGGCACCCGCCCCGCCGCACTGCCGTCCCAGCCCCAGGGCACGACCTCGGGGTTGTATCTGTAACACCGTTACGGGCTGCCGGTGACGGCCGACCACCGGGCGCCGGTCGGGTCAGCGCGCCCGGCCCCGCGGTTTGAGCGGTACCGGCGGGAGTTCCGGGGCGAGCAGCCGGTCACCGGCGTATCCGTGGACGGTGCCGAAGCCGTCACCGCCGGCGTTCCACGCCGCCCGGGCGGCGGCGATCTCGTCGCCGGTGCGCCCGACGAAGTTCCACCACATGACGATCTCCTCCTCGAAGGGTTCGCCGCCGAGGAGGAGCAGGTCGCTGGCTTCGGTGGCGCGCAGCGGCAGGTCGGTGCGGCCGCAGCCGAGGTAGAGCAGCGAGCCGGGGGTCAGCGGGACGCCGTCGACCTCGGGGGCGCCCGAGATGGTCAGTGCGGCGTACTCGAAGTCCGGGTCGAGGGGGAGCCGGGCGTCGGTGCCCGGCGCGAGGGTGAGGTCGGCGCCGACCAGCGGGGTGTAGGCGGTGCCGGGCGAGGCGGCGCCGGCCAGTTCACCGAGGATGACGGTGGCGCGGAGGCCGCCGCCCCCGGTGACGACGGGCAGGTCGGCGTGGTGCTCGAAGGCCGGGGCGGTGGCGCGGTGGGCGGCGGGCAGGGCCACCCAGAGCTGGGCGCCGTGCAGGACGGCGGGGTGCGGGCGCGGGGACTCCTCGGAGTGGGCGATGGCGCGGCCCGCGGTCATCAGGCCCAGTTCGCCGGGGCGGACGGTCTGGAGGGAGCCCAGGCTGTCGCGGTGCAGGACCTCGCCCGCGCGCAGCCAGCTGACGGTCTGTAGGCCCATGTGCGGGTGCGGGGGGACCTGCATACCGGGTTCGTCGGCGATGTTGTCGGGGCCGTAGTGGTCCACGAAGCACCAGGCGCCGACCATACGGCGGCCGAGGTTTGGCAGGAGGCGACGGACCACGGTGCTCTCGCCGAGCGGGACCTGCTTGCCGGCCTGGAGCTCGCGTACCGGGCCGGTGTGGCGGTTGCCGCCGCAACGGGTGGGCGTGGGTCTGAGGTCGAGGTTGCTCATACGGCAAGGATGCCCCTACGGCGGCCCCGGGATGACGCTCCCTCAGGTGCCCCGGGCGTGCTCCGTCAGGTCGCGGAAGCGTACCGACAGGCAGGTGACGCAGCCCTCCCGCTTTTCGAACTCGCTGATGTCGACGAGGACCGGGCGGTAGCCGAGCCGGGTGAACAGCTGGGCGCTCCGGGGTGCGGAGGCGGCCATCAGGAGCGCGTCGCCGCCCAGGAGGACGACGTGTGCGCCGGACTCCTCCAGGACGGGCCGGAACTGCGGGAAGACCGACGGGTCCTCGACCAGGGGCAGGTAGCCGATGACGGTGCCGTCCGGGAGGGCGGTGACCGCCGATTTGAGGTGCAGCACCCGCCGGATCGGTACCGCGACGACCCGGGCGCCCAACGGTTCGAAGGCGGCCCGGAGTTGGCGGACCCCCTCGGCGTTGGTGCGGCAGCCGCGGCCCACGTACACGGTGTCCCCGATCTTGAGGACGTCGCCGCCGTCGAGCGTGCCCGGGGCGCGGACCGCGTTGAGGGAGCAGCCGAGCGCCTCGGCGGCCTCGCGGGCGGCCGGGAGCTCGGGGCGGCGGGAGTCGGCGCCGGAGCGGGCGAGCAGGGCGACGTTGCGGAAGACGACCATGGTGTCCTCGACGAAGACCGCGTCGGGGCAGTCGTCGGCGGGGGCCACCTCGGTGGTCCGCCAGCCGTGGTCGCGCAGCGCCTGGACGTACGCCTCCCACTGGCGCAGGGCCAGCGCGGAGTCCACCGGCTGCCGATCCATGTGGGTGACCAGGCCCTCGGCGAGGCGGGGGCCTGGGCGTCGGACGAGGGCGAGCCGATTGGGCATGGTCTCCTCCGGGGCTGGGCGGGGGCCGGACCGCCTGGTCGGGGCCCGGTCGCCTGGTCGGGTGCCGGTTCCGTCAGTCACCGGTGTCGTACGTGGCGCGCAGCGCGTCGGTGACGGCGGCGAGCGCGGCGGCGCGGTCCAGGCCGAGGCGCTGGGCGCGGTGGGCGTAGGTGGCGGCGGCCGCGGCGGCCTCCTTGTCGGCGGCGTCACCGGCCGCGGCGACGAAGCTGCCGTTGCGGCCGCGGGTCTCGATCACCCCGTCGGTTTCCAGGGCACGGTACGCCTTGGCGACGGTGTTGGCGGCCAGGCCCAGTTCCTCGGCGAGGCCGCGGACGGTGGGGAGTTTGTGGCCGACCGGCAGGGTGCCGGTCCGGGCCTGGTCGGCGATCTGCGTGCGGACCTGCTCGAACGGGGCCTCTGCCGCCGCCGGGTCGATGGTGATCGTCAGGGTCTGCGGGGACACGGTGGCGCTCCTGGTGCTGGTGGTGACGCGGGCGGCGGGTCCGCGGGATGCGCGGATCCGTCGGCGCGGGGTGCGCGGTTTTGTCGCATCCATTGTGCGTCAGGAGCGGCCACCGTGTCCGGAGGTGGACGACCGCGGGCTACAGCTCCAGGGTGGTGCCGGTGGTGCGCAGCCAGGTGTCCATGCCGAGGACGAGTTCGGCACCGGGGCGGATGTCGTGGTCGGCGCCGGCGGCGGTGGCCTCGGCGAGCACCCCGGAGTCCAGGAGCGGGCGGACGGGGGCGTCGCGGTCGGTGACCAGTTCCCTGAGCTCGCTGCGCAGCGCCTCGTTGTAGCCCGGGTCCTGGGTGCTGGGGTAGGGGCTCTTGACGCGGTCGGCGACCACGTCGGGCAGGACGTCGCGGGTGGCGGCGCGCAGCAGCGACTTCTCCCGGCCGTCGAACGTCTTCATCGCCCACGGGGTGTTGAAGACGTAGTCGACCAGGCGGTGGTCGCAGAACGGGACCCGGACCTCCAGGCCGACGGCCATGCTGGCGCGGTCCTTTCGGTCCAGGAGGATCTGCACGAAGCGGGTCAGGTGCAGGTAGCTGACCTCGCGCATCCGGCGCTGGTGGCCGGTGTCGCTGTCCAGGTAGGGGACTTCGGTGAGCGCCTCGCGGTAGCGGCGGTGTTCGTAGCCGGGCAGGTCGAGCCGCTTGAGCAGGGCGCGGTCGAACAGTGCCTCGCGGACCGCGTTGCCGCCGGAGAACCGGCCGGAGACGCCCGCGGCAACCCAGGGGAAGGTGTCGGCGTTGACGGACTCCGGGTCGTGGAACCAGCGGTAGCCGCCGAAGACCTCGTCCGCCGACTCGCCGGAGAGGGCGACCGTGGACTGCTCGCGGACCGCCTTGAACAGCAGGTAGAGCGAGGTGTCGCCGTCACCGAACCCGTTGGGCAGGTCGCGGGCGGCCAGGACCGCGGCGCGGTGGGCCGGGTCCATCAGGGCGGCGGTGTCCAGCATGATGTCGTGGTGGTCGGAGCGGACGTGCTCGGCCAGGGCGTGCGCGTACGGGCCGTCGGGGGTGCCGCGCAGGTCGTCGGGCTTGAAGTTCTCGGTGTAGCCGGTGAAGTCGACGGCGAACGAGCGGACCGGGCCGCTGCCCTGGGCGCCCAGCGCCTTGGCGGCGAGCGCGGTGATGGCCGAGGAGTCCAGGCCGCCGGAGAGCAGGGTGCACAGCGGGACGTCGGCGATCAGCTGGCGGGCGACGATGTCGTCGAGCAGCTCGCGGACCCGGGCGACGGTGGTGTCGAGGTCGTCGGTGTGCTCGCGGGCTTCGAGGGCCCAGTAGCGGCTGACGTGGACGCCGTTGCGGTCGATGCGGACCACATGGCCGGGGCGGACCTCGTGCAGGCCCTTGTAGACGGCGTGGCCGGGCGTCTTGGTGAAGGTGATCAGCTCGGCGAGGCCCTCGGCGTCGACGGCCGGGCGGACGTCCGGGTGGGCGTGCACCGCCTTGGGCTCCGAGCCGAACAGGACGCCGTCGCGGGTCGGGTAGTAGTAGAGCGGTTTGATGCCCATCCGGTCGCGGACCAGCAGGAGTTGTTCGGTGCGCGGGTCCCAGAGCGCGAAGGCGTACATGCCGTTGAGGCGCTGGACGAACGCCTCGCCCCACTGGAGGTAGGCGTGCAGCACGACCTCGGTGTCGCTGTTCGTCCGGAAGGCGTGGCCCAGTTGCTCCAACTCGGCCCGGAGTTCCCGGTAGTTGTAGACCTCGCCGCTGTAGGTCGTGACGATCAGGGTGCGGCCGCCCTGCTCGACGCTCATCGGTTGCCTGCCGCCGTCGATGTCGATGACGGCGAGCCGGCGGTGCCCGAACGCGGCGTGCGGGGCGAGCCATATGCCGTCGGCGTCCGGACCGCGGCAGGCCATGGTCCGGGTCATCGCCTCAAGGACGGGGCGCTGGGTGGTCAGGTCGTTGTCGTAGGAGATCCATCCGGTGATTCCGCACATGCTCGCGGCTCCTCCTTCGGGGTACGGCGGGCCGCGCGTTCCCGGCGGCGGCCTGCGCGATCACCGTACGCCCGGATAGTTGCAGGGGCCACCTATACATCTGGGTGACCGTCCGGAATGAGCCACGCCCCTACCGCGCACCGGACGCACCCCGCCAAACCCCTTGCCGGACAGGGGGAAAGCCGCCCCGACCGCCCGCCACCACCGGGAAACCGGGCGGCGGAACGGACCGCACCGGCGTACCGTCCGCCACCATGACGCTCACCGTGCGCGACTTCCGCCCCTCCGACGCCAAGGCCGTCGCCGACCTGCGGCGGGCCGCCCTGCCCTACCTGCTCGCGACTCCACAGGGCGTCGCCTGGCAGGTCACCTCCGCTCCCCCGGCGCAACGGCTGCGGTCGCTCGTCGCCGCACACGACGGCCGGGTGATCGGCCAGATCAATGCCGGACTGCTGCACGAGCGCGGCCTGCCGGGGCAGAGCGCGGCCACCCCGATCGTCCACCCCGACCACCGGGGCCGGGGCGCCGGCAGCGCCCTCCTGGCAGACGCCGAGGCGCATCTGACCGCGGCCGGCGCCACCCGCCTCCACGCCCGGACGGTGGACGAACCCGGTTCGCTGGCCTTCGCCGCCCGGCACGGCTACCGCCCCACCCGCCGGGCCGGTTTCCTCCGCCTCGCTCTCGCACACGCCGCACTCCCCCCACTGCCCGCCGCCCTCCCGCCCGGCGTCCGCCTGTGCACCGGCGCGGACTTCGGGGCCGATCCGCGCCCCCTGTACGAGGCGGACGCGGAGGCCATGGCGGACGAACCGGGCGAGGTCGCCGCCGACGCCGTCACCTACTCGGACTGGCTCCGCACCACCTGGGAGAACCCCGATATCGACCTGGGCCTCACCACCGTGGTCACCGTCGACGGCGAGGTCGCCGCCTACACCCTGGCCGCCACCGACAACCGGGGCCGCTACCTGACCACCATGACCGGCTGCCGCCGCGCCTTCCGCGGCCGGGGCCTGGCCAAGCTCGCCAAGACCGACGCCCTGCACCGCGCCCGCGAGGCCGGCTGCACCGAAGCCTTCGCCGTCAACGCCACCACCGACTCCACCAACGCCGCCAACGCCGCCATGCTGGCCATCAACCGCGCCTTCGGCTATCGACGGTGCGGCGGGGAGGTGCGGCACGTAAGGGAGTTGGGGCGGGGGTGAGCGGGGCAGGGGCCGGGGAGCGGGCGCCGGGCCGGCGTCACGGGGGATCGCCGGCCCCGGCGTTCAGGGCGGCCCCGGCGTCCAGAGGGACCGCGCGGCCCGGGGCGGCGTGGACGTCGGCGACTTCGCTGTGGCGCGGCGGGGCGACGGCCCGCTCCGCCCCCACCCGAACGATCAGCGCATACCGCTCGTCGCGCACCGGTCGGCCCCATAGCGTCGGGTCGTCGGAGAGCGGGAAGAGCTCCGCGTGGGCGGCCAAGGGGGCGGTCAGTGCGGTGAGTTCGGCAGGCGTCAGGCCCACGGGGGCGGACTCGCCCCAGCGGCCCTCGACCAGCACCAGTCGACCGCCGGGGGCGAGCAGACCCGCCCAGTGACGGAGGACGGCCGCCGGGTCCGGCAGGGTCCACAGGACGTGGCGCACCAGGACGACGTCGAACTGCCGCTCGCCCACGGGTGGTTGGGCGGCATCGCCGACGACGAACGTGGCGGCCCGCCCGGCGAGCTTCGTCCGGGCGCGGGCGAGCATGGCCGGGGAGCGGTCGACCCCGGTGACCCGGTGGCCCTGCTCGGTGGCGAGCAGCGCCAGGCTGCCGGTGCCGCAGCCCAGGTCGAGGACGTCGGAGGGCGCGGAGGGCAGCCAGGTGCGCAGGCGGGCGGCCCAGGCGGCGCGGACGGCCGGATCGCGGAGGCCGTGGTCGGGCTCGGCGTCGTAGGTCGCGGCGGCGGCGTCCCAGTACGCGGCGGGTGGGGCGGACGGAAGCGGTTCCGCCGGGTCGGCGGGGGCGTTGGTGCTCATACCGCGAGGGTGCCAGCAGGCACTGACAACGGTCGGTGACGGCCGTGCCGACGGTGGGGCCCGGTGGCTCGGTGGCCCGGTGGCCCGGGCCGCAGCGCAAGCGTCCCGGCAGGTTCCGGGAGTACCGTGGGAGGCGCTGGTGGTACGCGGTGGTAGCCCGGTGACGCGGGCCTTCGCAGGGTGTGGAGCCGGCAGTGGATCGGTCTTGTATGAGCGCCTCCCCGAGCAACCGCCTTCCTGGCGACGGAGCCTTCGACCTCACCCGGACCGCCGTGGTGTTGGCCGATCGGACGGGCGTGGTACGGGGCTGGACCACGGGCGCCGAGCGGCTGCTCGGTCATCCGGCGGCCCGGGCGCTCGGCCGGCCGCTGGCGGAGTTGCTCGTCGCGGCGGACGCCCGTGCGGTGCCCGGGGAGCGGGCCTGGCGGCACCGGCTCGCGGCGGAGGGCGGCTGGAGCGGGCTGGTCGCGGTCCGCGACCGCGCGGGGCACCGACTCGACCTGGAGGTGCGGGTGCTGCCGGTGCTGGCCGGCCAGGATCCGGCCGCGCGGCTGGTGCTGGCCGCCGAGATGGCGCGGACGCCCTGGTCGGGGGCGGGCCGCTCCCTGCTGGACGGGATCCTCCGGATGTCCCCGATCGGGGTGGCCATGCTCGACCCCGAGCTGCGGTACGTCTGGCTGAACGACGCGCTGGAACGGATGGGTGGCACCCCGCGCGCCGAACGGCTGGGGAAGCGGCTCAAAGAGGTGCTGCCGAACGTGGCGGTGGAGTCCGTCGAGGCGGAGATGCGGCGGGTGCTGCAGACCGGGGTCCCGTCCCTCGGCTACGAGTACCTCGGGCACCCCCGGTCCGACCCGCAGCGCGAGCACGCCTACTCGACGTCCTTCTTCCGGCTGGAGGACGAGTCCGGCCAGGTGCTCGGCATCTGCTACATGGTCCTCGACGTCACCGAAAGCTACCGCGCCCGGCAGCGGATGGCGCTGCTCAACCGCGCCGGGGAGCGGATCGGCGGCTCCCTCGACGTCTGGCAGACCGCCCAGGAGCTGGCGGACGTGGCGGTGCCGGACCTCGCCGACTTCGTCACCGTCGATCTGCTCGACGCGATGCTCACCGGTGAGGAGCCCGCCCCCGGACCGGTCGAGCCCGCCGACCTGTTCACCATGCGCCGGGCCGGGCAGCAGTCCGTGCGGGAGGGCTGCCCGGAGGCGGTGATCGCGGTCGGGGAGCGGACCGCCTACCCCCCGTCGGCGCCGGTGGTACTGAGCCTGACCGAGGGCGAGTCGGTGCTGGTCCCGACCCTGGACCTGGACCGTGCCGACTGGGCGGCCGACGACCCGGTGCGGGCCGGGCGACTGCGCGCGCTCGGCTTCCACTCGCTGATGGTGGTGCCGCTGCGGGCCCGGGGCAATTTCCTGGGCGCGGCGGCGTTCGCCCGCTGGCGGCCCACCGGCCCGTTCCAGCCCGACGACCTGGTCCTGGCCGAGGAGTTCGTCACCCGTGCGGCGATCTCCATCGACAACGCCCGCCGGTACACCCGGGAGCACGCCGCGGCACTCACCCTCCAGCGCAGTCTGCTGCCGCGCGGCCTGCCCGCGCAGAGCGCGGTGGACGCGGCGTACCGCTATCTGCCCGCCGATTCGCGGTCCGGGGTGGGCGGTGACTGGTTCGACGTGATCCCGCTGTCCGGGGCGCGGGTGGCGCTGGTGGTCGGCGACGTGGTCGGGCACGGGGTGCACGCCGCGGCCACGATGGGCCGGCTGCGGGCCGCCGTGCAGGCACTGGCCGATCTGGACCTGTCCCCGGAGGAGGTGCTGGCCCACCTGGACGACATGGTCAACCGGGTCGCGCACGACGCACACGGCGACGACGGGGTGATCGGGGCGACCTGTCTGTACGCGGTCTACGACCCGGTCGGCTGCTGCTGCGCGCTGGCCCGGGCCGGGCACCCCGCGCCGCTGCTGGTCAGCCCGGCGGGCGGCTGCCAACTGCTGGAGCTGCCGACCGGGCCACCGCTGGGGCTGGGCGGGATGCCCTTCGAGTCCGTCGAACTGCCGCTGCCCGAGGGGAGTTTGCTGGCGCTCTACACCAACGGGCTGCTGCTGGGGAAGGCCCTCGACCTGGACGGCGGGATCACCCGGCTGCGGACCGCGCTGGCCGATCCGCAGGCCCCGCTGGAGGAGATCTGCGAGAGGGTCATCAGCAGCCTGCCCGGCACCCGGCCGGTGGACGACGTGGCGCTGCTCCTGGCCCGCACCCGGACCCTGCCGCAGGAGCAGCTGGCCACCTGGGACGTCCCCGCGGAACCCTCGGCGGTCGGCGGGGCCCGCCGGTCCGCCGCCGACCAGCTGGCCCAATGGGGGCTGACGGGGCTGGAGTTCTCCACCGAACTGATCGTCAGCGAACTGGTCACCAACGCCATCCGGCACGCGTCCGGGCCGATCGGGCTGCGGATGATCCGGGCGGAGGCGCTGATCTGCGAGGTCTCCGACGGCAGCAGCACGGCACCGCACCTACGGCACGCCCGGACGACCGATGAGGGCGGCCGCGGGCTGTTCCTGATCGCCCGCTACGCCCTCCGCTGGGGCGCCCGTTACACCCCGCACGGCAAGGTCATCTGGGCCGAACTCCCGCTGGACGCCGTCTCCGGTGCCCCGCCGGCGGAGGTCTTCGGGGCACTCGTCGACGACCTGGCCGACCTCGACGACCCGGCGGCCCCGCTCACCGACACCGGCCGGTGAGCCGGAGCACCGCCGAGCACCGGCAGGCGCTCCGTACACCCCCGCGCACCCCCGGCGGCTGCCCCAACTCCCCTCCCCCGGGCCCCGAATGCCCCTTTCCGGCCCGCGTTCCTGTGCCCCCGCTTAGGCACTCCCTAAGAGGGCTCCCGCGCATCGGCCCCTGCACCGCAGGTCAGAGCTGTGATTGCGGCTACAAGCTGGGCGGGCCGGTAGCGGGGGAGCCAAACAGGGGGCCACGCCAGCACAGCCTCAGCCGGTACCGGGGCTCGCGTCCTTAGAGAAGATCTCGTCCATGGCCTCGGCTCCGTCCGTGATCACAGGGCGGATCTGCTTCCGATACACCTTCTCCGTCGTCTGCGACGTGCTGTGCCCGACGAGCCGAGCGATCTTCTCCAACGGAATCCCGTGATCCGAGAGGATCGAGACGAAGCTGTGGCGAAGTTCCCTAGGGGTCCACTGCTTCGGGTCAGGGAAACCTGCTTCTTTCAGCAACCCACGGAAGCTTCGCCGCACATTCTCCGCCGTTCGCTGTTCACCGCTGCTCGTCCCAAAGACGAAGTCGGTTTCTGTCCATGGAAGGCCGAGACTCTCCCGACGCTTCTGCTGCGCAACCTGGTAGCTCTCCAGGGTCTCCACCAGTTGCCGCGGCATAGCCAAGGTGCGCCGGCTTTTCACGGTCTTAGTCTCACCGTGTCGACGCACCGACCTCCAGACCTCAATGTGTGGAGCGACTCCACCACTGGGGCGTAGATGGACCCGATTCCAGGTGAGCGGACGCACCTCTTCAGTTCGAATTCCAACCAACAGTGAAACCGCCACGTAGACGTGCACCCAGGTATCCCGCTGCGTAGTGAGAAGCGACTTAGCCTGCTCCAAGGTCAGAGATTTACTCGGACGCCCCGGCAGCCCTTCAGGCAAGGCAACGAGCTCTGCCACATTCCTCAGGATCAAATCACGGCGCTGCGCATGCGTGATCGAGCGCCGCAAAATCGAGAGGATCATCTCCATAGAGCTCTTCGCGAGGGACATGGATTTTTCATCCAACCAGTAATCGACGCTGTCGACTGTGAGATCCCTCAAGCGAGCTTTCCCTAGATCAGCAATTACGTGATGCTCTGCCATGCTGGTGTACGTGCTGATCGATCCTTTGTCGCACCCCCTCAGTCCGTGAGAAAGCCAAGCTCGAACGGCCTTCTCAACGGTATGGGTGGCGCTGGAGTTTACCCCCGCGTCGAGCTCCTTGCGCTTCTCTCGCAGCTTGGCACGCACTTCAGTCTTGGTCTTCCCTGACACCTTCGGCCGATTCCTCTTACCAGCAGGTGTATGGCCGAGAGAAATCGCCCCGATGTAGCGGTTCTTGGATTTGTCCCAGTAGATGGAGTCGTCGCCGTTTCCTGCCCGGCTACGCTTCTCTTCGGTCATGTAGATGTCTCCTTCAGAAATGAAACGGGGCCACGCCCCGGCAGGGACGTGGCCTCGTTTGGCGTCGTGCTTTCAGTCGGAAGCTTCGGATTCACGCATCAGCAGGGCGACGTAGTCGTCGATGTACTGGAGCGGTACGAGTCGGCGCCGGCCGATGCGGACGGTGCGGAGTCGGCCAAGCCGGATCTCCTCGCACGCCGTTGAGCGTCCGATTCCGCACAGCCTTGCGGCGTCCTTGATCTCGTAGAGGCGCGGTTGCACAAGTTCAGCAGCGGTGGCCATGGGCACGACCCTTCTGTTTGGCCGCGGGGCTCTCTGTCCCCCTTCTGGGAGGTCCGCTACATCCGCTACATCCGCTACACCGCAGGTCAGGGGCCTGTTTTGTGTAGCGGATGCGTGGGATGTAGCGGATAGGTTCCGCTACGCGGTGCGGGCGACGGTCAGGTGGGGTGTAGCGGAGCTATCCGCTACACGACTCGTATCCGCTACATCGAAACCCTCTGTGACCTGCGGTGTAGCGGATGTAGCGGACGTAGCGGACGTGGGGGAAGGGGGCGGGCAGTAACGCAGCCACGCGTCGGCGAGGTCTTCCGCGTAGTAGCCCTTGGGGACGCCGCTGGAGGTGCGGACGGAGCGGGGCTTGACGGGCTTGTTGTCGGCGGTGACGTAGTCGCCGAGCATCTTGGCCAGGCCGCGGCTCGCCAGGGGGCGGCCGTTCATGTCGCCCCAGGGGGCGTCTTCCAGGGTGTGGAGGATGGCGAGGATGGCGGCAGTGGGCATACGGTCGGCGCCGCGGAAGACGTGGTCGCGTAGGTCGGTGAGCAGGCGGACTCCGATAGAGGCCGCGTCGTCGTCCTTGGCAGCTGCGACTAGTTCGACGCAGGCGGCGCGGGCCCGCTCCGGCCAGGTGCCGCCGGCAGCTTCGGCGACGGCGAGCAGGGGCTCCCACACGTCGGCGGGCCGGTCGGAGATGCCTTCCGGCAACTCGGGCCATGCGTCGGTGACCTGGTCGCGGACCTGGTCGGCCCAGGCGGCGAGACGCTCGCGCAGGGCGTGACCTTCCTTTTCGTGGATCCGCTGCCGATAGGGCTCGACCTTCTCGTTGGGGGCGCGCTTGCGCATGCGGATGATGACCGAGCGGGTCAGGATCGTGTCCGGCAGGGAACCCAGGCCGGCCATGGCGACCGCGCAGAAGCTCGGGAAGGGGGTGGCGGTCTGGTTGGAGCCGTCACCGACGCAGCGCAGGCTGCTGGCGCCGCGGCGGTAGCCGGAGTTGAGGAAGGCACGGAGTTCCTCGTTGCCGCTGGCCTTGGGGCCGTAGATGGTGTCGATCTCGTCGAAGAGGATCGTCGGTCGGCCTTCGTCGGCGGAGACGACGCGGAAGAGGGCGTTGGCGGAGGGGTTGACGGTCATCAAGGGCCGGGGCGTGAGGGTCTCGGTGATTTCCAGGGCCCGGCTCTTGCCGCTGCCGGGTTCTGGGGAGAGGAACGCCAGCCTTGGTGTGCTGTCGAAGCAGTCGAAGAGGTGGGTGTGGGCGTCCCATAGGGCGACGGCGGCGTAGGCGGCTTCGCGCGGGAAGCGGTTGAAGCGGCGGTGGAAGCGCTCGACTTCGTCCAGCAGGGCGGCGCCGTCGATGGGGTCGGTCATGAGGCTTTCCTTGTCTCGCGGGCCGCGGGATGGCGCCAAGGGCAGGCATCGCGGTGGGCTTCGTGGTCTTCGATCAGGGCGAGCACCTTGGTGCGGCCGACCGCGCTGCGGTCCCGGCCGCAGCAGCACTTGGAGGTGGCGGTGGGTACGGCTCCGCGGGGTGCGGTGATGTGCAGCCAGGCGACGGGGTAGCGCCCGTCGCCGGTCGGGTGCGGGTCAGAACGAAGAGAGGACGCCCTTCGGGCGACGTCCCTCGGCGCGCTAGGGCCGGTCGTGGTGCGGGCCGGTTCGGCGGGGTGCGGCCGGGCCGTGGCCGGGTGGCCTTCCAAGGGGGGATGGGGCGGGGCGCTCATGCTGCATCCCGGGGTCGGGCTGTGCGGATGGAGCTGTCCAGGGCGCTGCGGATCGTGGCGCGGCACTCCGCAGCGGTGAGTCCCCGCGCCTCTCCAGCCGCTTGGAAGGCATCCTCTGCCACATGCCGGGGGAGGTCGCCCCATGCGACGAACCGCCCCACTTTGAAGGCGCACCGGTTGAGCACGTTGTTGCGCTGCTTGTCCGGCGCCGCGGAAACCACCGCGCACTCCGCGTCCAGTGCGGCCAGCGCTGCCCGACTCCCGCTCACAGCAGGCAGCTGCAGGGGTGCCACGGGGCGGGTGGGCGCAGGCTGGAGCAGTCGAAGCAGCCACGCTGGTAGCGGGGCCACCGCAGCATCGCTGGTCGCTTCGTAGCGTCCGGTCGGGGTGGTGCTGCCCGCGGCGACGACGTACCCGCCGCAGGCCCGAGTGTCCACCAGCGGCCCCAGGGCCCCGGCAGTGTTGGGCAGCCGGACACCAGACGGCGCGGTGAAGTACAGGTGTTGGCCGCCGCTTGCCGTCCGCACCATGTAGGTGGCGGGCATGGGTTGGCCGGCGCGCTCGCAGAGCGCCATGAAGGTCGTCGCGCCGCAAGGCGCGTCCTTCTTGCTGTCCTTCGGCACGTCGAGGTCGACGACGAGCAGCCCGGAAGGGCCCGTGGCGATACCGATGTTGTACGGACCGGCGGACCATGCGGCCCGGACCCGGGCCAAGTCGGTGGTGGCGCGCTGCTCCCACTTCAGATGCCCGGCGGCACACGGGCCGGTGAGGGGGCAACGGGACTGTCCGTGGAGGGCGGGGCGCTTGTCGCCGGGGCGGAGGGGGAACACGGCCCAGCCGCGCTCAGCGGCGGTCAGTGCTGCGGCGAGCAGCGTCGACCGGGGGGCATGCGTCATGCTGGAGACCTCCTTGGTCTCATGCAGAGGATGAGGAGACAGGGCGGCCCGAGGCTTTGGCGAGACGCGGGCCGCCCTGCTGCGTCCTGGGGGTCAGAACGGGGGCTTGTCGTCGAGTGCCGGCGGCGTAGCGGGTCCCGGGCTGTTGGGGGCGGGCTTGGCGAGTCCTCCGGCCCAGGGGTCGCTGTCGGCTGCGGCCGGGGTGGGGCGCTGGGTGCGCTGGACGGTGGCGGTGGCGAACTGCAGGCTGGGGCCGATGTCGTCGACCTCGACGGCGAGCATCGAGCGGTTCTCACCTTGCTCGGTCTGCCAGTTGTGCTGGCGGATCCGGCCGGAGAGGACGACGCGCGAGCCCTTGGTGAGGCTGTCGGCGATGTGCTCGGCGAGCTGGCGCCATGCGGCGCAGCGGAAGAAGGCGGCCGTGCCGTCCGTCCACTGGCCGCTGTTCTTGTCGTAGGTGCGGGGGGTGGAGGCGACGGTGAATTTCACAAGGGCGGCGCCGGAGTTGGTGAACTTCAGCTCGGGGTCGGCGGTGAGGTTGCCGGTGATCGTGATCGGGACTTCGCCCATGGCCATGAGTGATCTCCTCAGCGGTGGTTGATGGTGCCGTTGGCGCGGCCGAAGAGGCCGGTTGAGGTGATGTGCTGGGTGATGTGCGGGCGCTGCATCTCGCGTGGTGAAGCGGTGATGCGGGCCCGGACGCGGCCGATGAGAACCGCGGCGAACACTCCGCCAGCGGCGATGGCGGCGACCGCCGACCAGAGGAGGTGGCTCACGGCCACAAGCCCGGGGGCCGCGGCGGAGAGGCCGACCGCGGCCAGGGCGATTCCGCCGCCGACGGTCGGCGCCAGCAGGGCTGTGCTCTTGGCCCAGGTCGGAATCGGCTGCGCGACCGGCGGAGCATCCAGCCGGACCGACCCCTGTGCCTGCTGCGGGACTGCCGGGGGGAGAACTACGGGCTGTTGTGCACGGATGTGGTGCCAGATGGCCTCGATCTCTGCCGGGCCGGGCTGGTGCTGGCACACGGGCGTCGAAGGGGCGGCGTGGGTCGCGGTGTTGGAGGCGTCGAGGAGGCGGGTGGTGTCTTTGTCGAGGAGGCGGCAGATGTCGGTGTGGTCGAGGAGTTCGGAGATTTCGGCCGACGTCATCGGGGTGAGGGGCATGGCGGGTCCTATCCGAAGGAGTGGGTCAGGGAGGCGATGCCGGCGGTGATGCTGGTGAAGAAGGTGTTGATGGCGGGGGCGGCGCCGCTGGCGGCGAGGAAGTAGCCCAGGCATGCGGCGGTGAAGGCGCCGCCGAGTCGGAGGTAGCGGGTGCGCAGCATCACGATCGTGAGGACGGCGGACAGGACCAGGGCGCTGATCGGCAGGATCACGACTGTCACCTTCTGTAGTTGTGTCGGGGAGTGCGTGTGGGAGTCCCACAGTTCGCGGGGAGAAGCGCCTCAAACGCCTCTGGGGCGGACCTGGAGGGCGGTTGGGGCTTGTTTTTTGTGGGAGTCCCACGCCCCCACACGCAGGTCAGGGACTCCCACAGGCGTGTGGGAGTCCCACAGCACTGTGGGGGCTTGTGGGAGGGGTGTGGGGGCAGGTCTGTGGGAGGCCCCCACACCCCGTGATGGTTACTGCGTGTTGTTGGTGGCGTAGGCGCGGATGGCGGCGGCGAGGGTCTCGGAGAGGTAGCCGGACTTGGGTTCGCCCTTGCCGATGCGCACGCTGCCCTTGCCCGGGCGCTCGATGCCGACGTCGCGCAGGAGCTTGCCCAGTTCGCTGCCGAGGACGAGGGGTTCCATGTCGAGCTTGGTGGCCAGGTCGGCGGTGAACATCCGCCCGCCCGCGGCGACGACCGCGTTGTGCGCGTCGGTCAGCAGCTGCGGGACGGGGTTGGGCCGGTCGGCCGGGGCTCCGGCTTGCTGGACGACCCGGCCGAACTCCGCCCGGATCACCTCCCCCTCACTCGACTCGGTCGGCGCCGGCGTTGGCGCGGTCGCGGCTGCGGGGGCTGCCAGCAGCGCGGCCAGGGCCTGCGACCCGAACCGTGCCGGCCGGACCGGAGCGCTCTCACTGCCGCCCGCGCTCGCGGGTGTGGTGGTCGGGGTGGGTGCGGTGGTGCGGGGCTTGCCCTTGGTCGTGACGGGGGTCCCGGTGATCTCGTCCAACGGCGGCCAGAGAACATCGAGCTGTGTGTAGGGGTGGGTGGCTGCGTGGAGCTGCTTGTTCTTGTAGAGGCGGGGCAGGATGCGGCCCCAGCGGCTGGCGTAGTAGCGGCCCGGCTCGGTGTCGAGGCTGACCGCGTCCACGGTGGGGCGGCGGTCGGCGAGCTTGGGGGCGATGGCGTTGATGACCTTCGGCTTGATCCGGTAGCACTTGAACGGCTGCGCATCGCCATCGACGTCGTCCTCGTCGGGGGCGCCGATGTGGCCGGAGCCCTTGTGGGCGGCTGCCTTGGGGTTCAGGCGGGATCCGCCGCTGGGGAAGAGGTGGTGCAGTTCCTCGGGGTCGGAGACGCGCATGCCGATGCGGGCCCTGCTCTGCTTCTTCATGGCGGCGGTGATGACGTCCTGGGTGGCCCGCAGCCCGGAGATCACCGTCCGCACCCGGGCGGCGCGGCCGGTGTTCACCACCGTGTCGAGTTTGGCGAGCAGGTCGTGCGGCAGCTCGGCGATCTCGTCGACGACGAGGATGATGGCGGGGACGTCGGGGCTGACGGGGATCTTGTCGTCGTCGACCTCGTGCATCAGGTCCTGGTAGGCCATCTTGCGGGTGTTGATGGCGGCGATGGCGACATCGAGCATGATGTGCGCCTCTTCGACGGTGTCGGCGGTCCAGTCGATCAGCGGCACCGGGCTGGTGCCGTCCACGGCCCAGGAGCGCAGCCAGGGCAGGCTGATGCCGGCGCCGGTGACGTCCAGGTGCCACGCCACCGCATCTACGGTGCGCAGCAGTTGGACGTTGGTGACGTTGATCAGGTTCGACTTGCCGGAGCCGGTCTGGCCGATCTCCAGGGCGCAGGTGTCGGCCATCGGCATGCTGGCGGGCTCGGCATCGGGCAGCAGGCCCAGTTCCAGGCGCTGGTAGATGCTGGTGGCCGACAGATCCTCGGGGAAGTCGATGGTCTCGGCCAGGACGTCCTTGGCGGTCACCCGGATGTGGACCTCGCCGTGCACTTCGCCGTCGAGGATCTGGATGCTGCCGCCCTTGGGCAGCCGCAGATCAGCGGAGAGCTTGCGCATGGCGTCGGCGGGGAGTTCGGGGGTGTCGGAGGGCATGCGGACGCGGACGGTGTAGCCGACGTCGGACTTCCACGGTTTGACGCCCTCGACCTCGTGTCCCTCCAGCCGGAACAGACGGGCCAGGCGCTCGTGCCACTCCTTGGCGTGGGTGTTGGCCCACTTCTGCAGGCGCCGGGAGGCGCGCTGGGCCTTGGCGGTCTCCTCGGCGCGGACCAGGCCGTGCGCGAGGGTCACCCCGGCCGCTGTGCCGGCCGCCCACCAGCCGGTCGAAGTCCAGGTCAGGGCGGTGCCGGTGGCCAAGGTGGCGGCGGTCCAGCCGCCGACGGTCAGCCATGCGGTGCAGCGGGCGACCAGGTGGCCGCGGGGGCGGCGCTGGTAGAGGTCGGCTCCGCCTTGTGCTGCGGCGCCGGCCGCGCCGACGAGCAGGGCGTAGGAGGCGGGAAGGCCGCTGGTCTGGCCGACGGCGGCGATGCTGTAGGCGCCACCGGCCACCACGGCGGCGGCGGTGGCGGGGGTCAGGTGCCAGGCCCAGTCCAGGGCAGGCGCACTGCGAGCCATCGTGAACTCCTCAAAGGCGCAGGGGAAAAGGCGCGGGCCGGACACACGGTGTGTCCGGCCCACGGGAGCAGGGAGATGCGGGAGGGGCGCTGCGGTGCCTCATGAGCCGGGAGGGGGAGCAGGCCCCGTTGTCCGCCGGTGACGAGTCCTTCAGTCCTCGTCGGTGGGCGGTGTCCAGGGGATTCGGGTGATACCGGCCCACACTGCAAGCGCTCCAAGCAGCGTCGGCAGGAGAATGCGGCAGACGATCTCAAGCCAGTTCATGGATGTCCTCCAGGGTGCCGGCCGCACGAAACGGCCGGGGTGGTGGTCGGTGGTGGGCGGCGGGGCTAGACGTCCCACATGGCTTCGCCCTCTTCGCCGTTGCGGGGGGCTTCGTGGCGGGCGATGTCGGGGGCGTGCAGGCGCCGGAAGGACGGCATCAACTCCTGCGCCGCGGAGGCGGCTTTGAGCAGGAGGATGTGGACGTCGGCGAGGGCGTCGACGACCGCCTTGTTCACGGGGTACCGCTCGTTGCTGCGGACCTGGAGGAGCTGGACGGTCGCGGCGATGTGCTCAATCCCGGTGGGGATGCCCTCGAACTCGGCGGCGACCTGGCGCATGTGGCCGGGCTCGTAGCGGGAGTAGACGTGCGCGACGTCCTGGGTGACCGCGACGAAGTGGGACGGTTGGCGCTGGTCGAAGCCGCCGTCCTGGCGGCGTTCGAGGATGTTCCACATGTGCTCGCCCGGCCGCGGCTCCTCGTGGCGCCGCAGGTCGTGTTCGTGGACCTTGGCGAAGATCGGGCCGACCTCGGCGGCCTTCTGCGCGGCCTGGTGCAGCAGGGAGTAGACCTGCGCGACCTGGTCGGCCATGCGCTTGTCTGCCGGGTACTTGTCAGCGGTGTTCACCGCCAGCTGCCGGATCGCCTCCCCCGTCGAGGTCAGCCCCTCCGCCAGCCCCCAGTATTCGGCGGCGACCGCCAGCATCATCGGTGGCTCGTAGCGGGCGTATGCCGCGCGCACCGCTTCGGTCTGACGGGTGAAGACGGACACCAGATTCCCTCCGAAATGGTCGGTCGACCAGCCGAACCCGCCGGCGCTGGTGGTGCGGCGGCCGGGCTCGGGGAAGTCGGTCAGGACGTCGCCCTTGACCGCGTCGGCGTACTTGGCCTTCGCCGACGCCATGAGCTTGGTGAACACCCGCTTTGCGGCCTTCGGGCCCCAGCGAGCGAAGCGTGACCCCCAGGCATTGCCGGTGCGGGGCGCCAGGCCGAAGAAGCGCAGCAGGCCACCAGCGGTGGCCGCCACGCCCTTCAGCAGCAGCCCCGGCACCGCGGCCAGCGCTCCGGCCGCCCCGGCCAGGAGTCCGGCGCGGGCGGCGCGCAGCAGGAACGGCACGGCCGCCTTCCCCCTCTTGGCCAGGTCCCGGCGGGCCTGGCGGATCCGCTCCCGCGCCGACTGCGCCGTCGGCGACTCCCACAACTGCGCGGCCCTACCGCCCGCTGCCACCGCGTGGCGCTGGGCTGCCCGTGCGGCGCGGCCGGCAGCCGCTGACAGCGTCGACCGCGCCCCACCCGCAGGCTTCGACAGGGACACCCCGCCGCCAGCACCCCGCGCACCCGGTCGGGCCGACCAGCGGGAGCCTGCGCCGGTGGTTGCGCTCCCGCCGCCGACACCGCCCGCGGCCGAACCGGAACCGGTCCGGGGCGAGCGGAGGTGAGGTGAGCTGGGACGATGCCGGGCACCAGCCGTGGCCGCTGAGGTGTGCGGCGAGGACCCGAAAGCGGCGGCGCCGGTGCCGGACCGGCCACCGTGAGCGCCAGGCCGGGCAGAAGGAGACCACGAACCGGCCCCCGCCGCATATCCCCCGGCACGACCCGGGCGGTACCCGGTACGGCCGCGGGAGCCCGCACCGGCAGCGTGGCCCAGGCCGATGCTGCCGGCAGCCCCCGTACGGCCGCCACCCCAACGCCCACGGCCCAGCCCGCCAGCACCGAACCCGGAGGTGCGGGAGGGGCCTCGGCGGTTGCGGCGGGAGCGGGCGGCGGCCACGCCTGCTCCCGCCAGAGCAACGGCGCCCACGGTGACGCCGGCCGCGGTCAGCGTGCCGGTCACACCGGCCGCCGAGTACACAGCCGCCGACCCCGTCGACAACGCCTCCGCCCCGAACAACGCGACGGGAAGCGCCCGCAGGCGCCGTGCCGGTCGCTCCTGCGACGGCGTGGTGACCTCGGCCGGGGCCTGGGTGAGAGTGAATTCGATCGGGACCGGGGTGCCCTCCAACACCGCCCCCTCGGCCGACGCGGAGGTGGCCGGGCCGGTGCTGGTGACTTCAGTAGCAGTGTCAGACACTGATAACGCTCCTTCGGAGTGCACCGGCGCCTCGACATGGCCCTAGGAAGCGAGGTCGAGGCGCCGGTGGCCGGATGACGGGACGTCAGAGCGCGTTGCGCTCGAAGGAGAAGAACAAGATCGCGGAAACCCCGCCCATCTCCTTGCACAGCAGCTCACGGGCATAGGTGAAACCAGCGCCGCGGGAGGCGTCCTGATGGTTCACGTCGATCTCCACAACGCCGCCAACCGTGCCGATCTCACCGCGGTGGCTCTGGCCGGTCAGGACGTAGTGGAAGGGCACCAGACGCTTTCCCTGGGCCGCTTCGGGGCCGTTCTCGGAGTGCATGAAAGTCCTCTCTGCAGGTAGGCGGGCGTTCAGACGCGGTAGAGGTGGGTGGGGTGCTCGGCGGCGGTCTCCTGCCAGCGGCGGTTCTCCGCGGCGTCGACGTGCTGGACGCGGACCGTGAAGGAGCAGGCCGGGTCCGGGCACCGGTATGTCGTCGAGGCGAACGCCCTGGTGAGGAGTTCGACGACCCACACGGTCGTGGCGAGGCAGGCCAGCGCGCACGAGACGATCAGCGACAGCGGGACGTCGTAGGCGGCCAGCTTGGAGCCGATGGAGACGGCGTTGGCCACCCCCAGCACCGCGCTGACGGTCACGACGAGGCGAGAGACGGTCTTGCGGGACATGAAGAGGTCTCCGTTCAGGCGGCGAGCGCGGGGGACTCCGCGCAGGGCAGGCAGGTGCCAAGTGAGGTGGGGAGGGTGTAGCCCGCATCCCGCCGACAGCAGGGGCACCTACGGCGCGCGGCCAACGCCCGCTCCAAGGCAGCCCACTTGGCCGGCGTCATCGGCCGGACAGGGCGGGCGAGATCGAGACGGTAGAGGTAGGCGACCCGCACCCCGCTGCGCGTGCGGCGGGAGCGCCACAGGATTTGCGCGGCGACGGGCTGGCCGCCGGGCCGCAGTCCGCGGGCGCGGAGCTGTCGGCGGGTGGCCAGCCCGTCAGGGGCGAGCTGGTAGGGGTAGGTGGGGATGCCGTAGCGGGCCCCGTCCGGGTCCCAAAACCTCGTACGCGCCATCAGGGCTGATCCGGGCGCGGCATCGCGCGGCACTTCTCGGCGTGGGCCTGGGCCCACTTGCCGGCCTGCTCGTCGGCCGCGCTGCTGCCGTTGTTGAAGCGGTAGGCGTACTGCCCCCACTCCTCGTTGTGGTAGGCCTCGCAGCCGGCGCCTTCACAGCTGGCAGTGGTGACGTTCGGCTCGGTGTCGGCGAGGTAGAGCGTGTCGTGGCTGACGTCGACAGTGGCGCCGCCGACGGTGAGGTAGCGGGCGATGAGGCCCTCGGGCCAGGTGGTGTGGGTGCTGATGGACATGGGTTTCTCCTGGGCGATGTCAGGTGTGGGTGTGTGAAATCGGCTGCTGGTGTGTCGGGTTGTGGCAGCGCTCACCGGGTCTGCTGGCGGATCTGCTCACCGGACGCGGGTATGGCCGCGCGGTCGGGTCACTCACCGGCTGCTCGCCGGGTCTGCGGTGCCTGTGTCGACTTCCGGCAGTCGCAGCAACGGTCAGCCCGCCGGGCGGGCTGACCGTCACTGGTGGTGCCGGACTACTGGTCCTTCTCGGTCTCGCCGACTTCGACGTCTCGGGCCGTGTCGGCTTCCTCGTGGGACATCAGCGCGCCCCACGCCTTGCGCACGCGTTGCTCGCTGCCGACGTATCCGGCGTCACGGAAGTCCGCCCCGGCCTGGCGGTAGGACAGCGGGGGATCGTCGCGGTAGCGCAGGTGCCGCAGCACCACCACGAGCTGCTCATCGGTCAGCCGCTCCCCCGGCACGGGCGTGGGCACGCCTGCCACCGCCGCGAGCTCCTCCAGCGTCGCGGCCGTGACATCGGACCGGTCCTCCGTCACGGGGGGCGTCACGGGCGTCACGGTCTGCTCCGTCCCCGTGACGGCGAGCGGCTCCGAGGGCGTGTCCTGCGCGTTGACCTGCGTGCCTTCAGCGTCACGGTCGCCCGTGGAGGCGCTCTCCAATGCGGGCGGAGCGCTCGCGGTGGTGAGGCTCGGCGTCACGGGCACGACGGTTTCCGTCACGGGCGTGGCGGGCGCCGTGACGGTGAACATGTCGGCGATGGCAGCGTCGGCGCCGACCGTGACGCGCTCCCGCTGAACCTCCAACAGCCGCGAAGCGAGCGTCGTGTCACCGGTGCCGACCTTCCGGGCCAGCTTCCACGACTCCCGCTCCGACTTGGCCCGCAGGTCCGCGTCGGGGTGATTCGCCGCGCGAGCACGGTGATACGCCAGCGCCTGCACCACCGCGGCGGCCTTGCGGTCGGCCTCGACGTCCCGGCCGTCCTGGTGGACGACGATGCGCCGGGCCAAGAACGCCATGCCCTCGGCCGACACGCACATGCCCATCGGCGTGAGCGCGTAAATCACCGTGCGGCTGGAGTCGGGTGCGGCCATGGCCGACATCGCCGACGCCGCGATCGGCAGCGCCCACAGCCCTACGCGGAAGATCAGCGGAGAGGGCTGGCCCAGCAGCGTCTGGCCCAGCAGGACCAGCGCCAGGACCGCGGTGGCGCCTTCACCGGCGGCTACCGCACCTACTGCGGTGCCGTTGCCGTAGATGCCGGAGATGTTGCTGAACGTGCCGATCCCGCCGGCGACGCCTGTGGCGAGCATCGGGGCGAACGCAGCTCCCAGAACCCAGCGTTGGGTCGTGGTCAGAGGGCGGCGAGAAGGAGCGCTGTGCATCAGGCCACCGCCTTGTGGATCTCGATCTGGCGGTGGTTGCAGCTGTAGCCGATCAGGCGCAGGCGGACGCCGGCGAAGTCGATGTCGGCTTCCAGCGTCCGCGTGTCCTTGTCCAGCTCGTCGTGTGTGACCGCCTCGGGCGGAATCGCCAGGGCTTCGCGCCAGGCTTCGAAGACGGTGAAACCGTCGTGGCAGGACAGCTCCAACCGATCCGGGTAGATCCGGGAGATCGTCACGTTCACGGCGGGCAGGTCGGGGGACGCCGCGACCAGCACGTCCAGCGCCTGCACCGGCGCCGCGAGGTCGGACATGGCCAGCGCGTTCATGCGGCCACCGCCGTTCCCAGCTCGACGCGCACCGGCGACTTCCCGGTGCGGCGGGGGCCGTTGGCCGCTTCGCGGCGAGCCTTGAGCAGCCGCGCCTCGGCGTGCCGCAGCTCGCGCACGGCCTGCTTGGACTGGGGCCGGTTCAGCAGGGCGATCTGCGCGTCCAGCACCTCGACCTGTGCGGTGATGACGGGCATTTCGCGGGTGATGGTCCGCAGGTCCCTCAGTGAGGGACCACTCTTGCGGGCAGTACGGTGGGCATTCACGGGTCGTGATCCCTTCAGGTAGGCGGCCCAAGAGCGGCTCCGGGGGGCAATCCCGGGGCCGCTTGCCGTTCGGGGTCAGATGGTGGTGATCAGGACGGCTGCGATCAGCAGCCACAGGTGGTGGAAGGACTGATCCAGCGCGTAGGCGCCAGTTCCCAGGTGCGCGGCCGGGGCGCCCTTGGCGGTGACCGGGTGCGCGGGGTGCGCTGCGGTGCCCAGCCCGTAGAACTCGGCCTTGCCGGTGACCTTGGCGAGCCACGCGAGGGTGCTGCGGCGGTCGGCCCACCAGTGCGTCGCCGCATCCAGCCCCAGCCCCAGCCCCAGGCCCAGGGTCGAGAGGCGCAGGCCGAGCATGGCGGCGACGGGGAGGAGTAAGGCCAGCTTGGTGGCGGTCAGGGTGGCGACGTGCCGGGCGCCGGCCAGCCGACCGACCCAGCCGGGGCGACCCTTGTCGGCGGACTGGCACGAGGTCTGCACCCAGTGGTCACCCACGCTGTGAGCGACGTACAAGGCGGCGAAGGTAGCGGCGAACGTTGAAGCGTCAGGCATCAGCGGCGCCCTTTCATCGAGGTGTCGTGTGGATGTCGAGGACCCGGTGGCCCGCCGCGTACGCGCCTGCGGCAGCGCCAGCCGCCGCGGCGAGCAGAGCGCGGGCCACCGGGTGGTGGACGCCGTGGCGAGCCATGGCCCGCATCGCCGCGTGGTGCGTGATGCGGGCCCTGGCTATCGGGCTGGGCACGACCGGGGCTACAGGGAACCGCCGGGTTCACGCTGGGGCAGCGGTGGCATCTCGTCGGTGGTGTCGGGAGCGCGGTCGTGCTGCGGCTCGGGCTCCTTCACTGGGCCTCGCCCCGCAGCACCGCGGCCTGCTGCTTGGCGTCTTCGGCTGCCTTGGCGGCCCTCTGGGCCGACTCGATGCGCTGCTGGGCGAGCGCATCGGCTGCCTGCTGCTCAGCGATGTCGCTCACCGGGAACCACCCCCGGCCTGCTGCGTGTCGGCCTGCCGGGCACGGCGCAGGAACTCGTCCGGCTGGCTCGGTTGTTCCTGACCGTCCGGCGAAGTGGCAGGCGGGGGTGCGAAGATGTGCGTCAACACAGGTGTGCCTCTCACTAGGTGTGCCTGTGGCGGGCCTCAGGGGTTGCAGCCCTGGGGCCCGCGCCTACTTGGCGCTCGGTACGAGCAGCCACGGCCCTGGTCACCCTCAGCGGAGGGTGACCAGGGCCGTGGTCGTTCGTGCTGCGAGTTTTTACAGGCGCCACCACAGCGTGTCGGCCAGCTCGGTGATGCGCAGGTCGAGCTGTGCCCGCTCGAACCGGTCGAGCTTGGCGTTGAGCTGCTGGAGCGTGGCGGTGAGTTCGTCGCGGACCCGCTGGATCGCGGCGGTCTGCGCGGCCGGAGTGACCGCCGCCCACTGGTCTGTCCTCGACCGGGTCTGGAGCCGCTTGGCCTCCTCCTGGCGCTTCAGCCGGGCGTAGTCGCGGGCCAGGCCGATGCCGGTTACACAGCCACCGCGGCCGGTGCAGGTCGCGCACTGCTTGCGGTGGGCGCCGTAGGTGGCGAGTGCCTCATCGGCGGTGGGCCGGTGAGGCTGGTTCATCCGGTGGATCGGTGTGGCCGGGGCCGGCAGCGGCTTGTGGAACTGGCGGGCAGAGCGCCGGGACGCGGCGTCCCGAACCATGCCGTCCATCTCCACGCGCCAGTCCTCCACGGTCACGTCGAGGGCCACACGTCGGTTGGTGCCCTTGCAGCGCGGAGCCTTCGACTCTCCGACGCGAGTGTGGGGAACGAGCTTCGGCTGACCAAGGCCGGTGATCGGGCACCAGGTTTGGCAGTCGGGGCAGATCAGGCGCTCCCCGCCGGGCTCCAGGTCGAGTTCCTGGGCGGGAAGGGTGCTGACCTGAAGGACGGGGAGGTGGGACACGTTCTTGGTGCGGGTGCGCCGCGGGCGCTCCCCCTTGGTGCGGGTGCTGGCAGGGCCCTGGCGAGTAGCAGCAACAGGCATGAGGACTCCTCGAATAGCGACGAGAGGGGTGCGGGTGCGCTCTCCGCCTGACAGGGCACACGGGCATCCCGGTGTCCTGACGAGCGGACAGCGCATCAGCGATGTCCACGTGCGACAGTCGTCGCCGGCCGGGGGATTTGGTGGTGCTATCAACCCCGGCCGCTGCATGTAAGCAGCGACAACTGCAGTCGTTCTGTGGTGCGGATCGTGCTGTCACGCTGGCCAAACGAGGGCCAACGCGCACACTGAGGCCGGGACTCGCCCGCCTTCTGGTGCGCACCAGAAGGTTGGCATCTGGTGCGCACCAGAGTCAAGGCGATTCGCTGAGTTGAGTCAGCGTCACCGCCCTGGTGCATTTCCAGGAGACCCTCCAGAGAGGGGGTGCCGGTAGCCAACAGGGGTTAACTACACTGCTGTTAACCCCTGTTGACCTGCGACGACGTAAGGCATCCTGGAGTAAACGGCAACCGGAGCTATGGCTAGGTGGTTACCTGTGGGCACAGGACTTAGGAACGTGCGCACGGCGCACGGATGGTCTCAAGAGCGGCTGGTCCGCGAGATCGAACAGTTCGCCCGACGGCACGTCATCGACGTTGCCTCGACCGCAAGTCTGCGGGTCTACGTATCTGAGTGGGAGAACGGTCGGCGCACCATTTCGGACCGCTACGCGACGATCCTCCGGCGACTTCTCGGAGTCACGGATGCAGAACTGAGGGATTCCCCGACCGCGCTCGCACCGGCGATGGCCGACGGGTATGACGAACTTCTGAGCAGGATCGACTCGGCCCAAAGCGTCAGCGAGTCCATGGTGAAGGCGTTCAACGACCAAACTGAGCTACTGCGCACCATGGACCGTCAGCGGGGCGCGTCGGCACTGGTCGATCAAATGGCGGGACACCTGGCAGCCCTCGAAGAGGCTCTAACTTTTGCCGTGCTTCCCAGCGCACGTCGTCCCGTTGCGCTTGAGCTTGTGGGGGCATCGACCTGCGCCGCATGGCAGGCCATTGACGTCGGCGCGGTGGATCGAGCGTGGCGACACTACGAACTGGCGAAGCGCGCCGCCCGCGATGCAGAAGCGCCGATGCACCTCGCACATGCCACAGCGGAGCAGGCATACGTCCTCATGGAGGCTGGCCGACCTGCCCTCGGGGCGGACCTTGTTCGTGAAGCGCAGCGCTTGCTCGGCCGGGCAGGGTCTCCACGCCTCCAGGCGTGGCTGTACGCGGCGGAGGCGGAGCTGTGCGCCCACGCTGACATGCCCGACGACGCTCGCCGGGCACTTGACGCCGCAGCCGCGATCATCCCTTCTGGCCCGGAAGACCGTGACCCTGATTTCCCAAGCGTCTTCCTCAACAGCGGGCATCTCGCTCGTTGGCGCGGGCACGTCCTGGCGATGCTGGGCGACGGCGGGGCCGTGAACAGCCTGTACGACGCGCTGGCGCTGGTGGATCCGACGTTCGTGCGCGCTCAGGCAGGGTTGCACATTGATCTTGCGCACGCCCATCTGGCACGGGCCGAGTACGAAGAGGCGCACTCCCAGGTACGGCAGGCCCGGCTGCTGGCGAACCGCACTGGATCGGTCCGCCAGCGTCGCCGCGTTGATCTCCTCAGCGCGAAGCTCTAGGGCGCGGCTTCTGGCGGCTCGCCAGGATGTGGAGCAGGGCGACGAGAGTCCCGGACCCCATCAGCTGCCCGCGGGCCATCAGACCCGGGATGTCCGCGAGCGGAACCCACTCGACATGGCCGGCCTCCTCCAAGTCCGTGGGGTCCCCGACCCGTGAGGCACCGTGCCCCACATAGATCTCATGAGGTGAGTCGACCATGCCCACCATGGGCTGATAGGTGACGACGTGCTCTACGGACTCCGGGCGCCAGCCGGTCTCCTCCTCGACCTCCCGCCGCGCCGTCTCAGCCGGATCCTCGCCAGCGTCCACGATCCCGCCGGGAAGTTCCCAGCCCCACTGCTGCGGGACGAAGCGGTAGCGCCACAGCATGAGCACGCGGTCCTGATCGTCCAGGACAGCCGTGATGGCGACGTGCTGGAGCCGCACTACGTGGTGCTCGAAGCGCTCCACTCCGGGAGGTTCGACATCCCAGAGCTGTAGCTTGACCCACTCATTGTCGTAGATGTCCCGCTCACCGTGGATCTGCCACGGCTCCAGCCCCTCAGGCGCTTTCACGCTCACGGCCCCCGGGATCCGGTAGCCGCTTCGGCCGCGCACCTCCAGCGATCCCTCTGCAACCAGCCGTGCCAGAACCTGTCGAAGCGCGGTTCGCCCAATGCCGAACCGTTCAACGAGATTTCGCTCAGAGGGCAGCTTGTCGCCTGGCGCGTACTCGCCAGAAGCAAGCATTGCCCGCAGCGCCTCGTAAGCCTTGGCCGTCTTGGGTCCCATTCGGGGGGCACCCTCCATTCTCTGGTGGTGCGTACCAGCGTAACGGGCGAGCGTCATGGCGCCTCCATGTATGCGCAGCGGTCTATAGGGTCGACGGCGCTCGTTGCGGCGGCTCACGGCATGTTGCCGGGGAGCCAGAACTGAGTGGCCTGGGAGCCAAAAGGAGAGCCAGCTCCGGCGAATCGGAGTGGACTTCCATGGACTGTCACGGACGATTAGCGCCTCAACTAGTGGCTCCCGTAGGGCCTTTCCTGTGGTCCCGCTTAGGCACTCCTTAACGCGACCATAAGGATCCGCCGGATCGGCCGTCGGGCCTCAAATCCGCTGCTCAGGGCGGCTAGCGTCAGTTTCGCAAGGCGGGTTCGCGGGCCCGTCGGTGCCGTTCATCGGGGGGCGGCACCGGTTCCGGACGCGCCCGACCCCCCACCCCCGCCGGCCCCCCCCGTCCGCGCGGCGCACCCCACCCGGTGCGCCGCGCGCCCGAATCCGAAGCACTCGAATCCGAAGCACCCGAAACCGAAGCACCCGATGAAGGAGACCCCCACGATGACCGCTCGCCGCAAGGCCACCGGGATCGCGCTGCTCGGCGTCGCCCCCATGGCGCTCACCGTGCTCACTGCGACCCCGGCCGCCGCGCACGGGTCGATGTCGGACCCGGTCAGCCGGGTCTCGGCCTGCTACGCGGAGGGCCCCGAGCACCCGCGGTCCGCGGCGTGCAAGGCCGCCGTGCAGGCCGGCGGGGCCCAGGCGTTGTACGACTGGAACGGCGTCCGGGACGGCAACGCCGGCGGGAAGTCCAAGGAGCGGATCCCGGACGGCAAGCTGTGCAGCGCCGGCAACGACGAGTACAAGGGCCTGGACCTGCCGCGCGCCGACTGGCCGTCCACCGCGATGAAGGCCGGCAAGCACACCTTCCACTACAAGGCGACCGCCCCGCACAAGGGCGCGTTCGAGCTGTACCTCACCAAGGACGGCTACGACCCGACGAAGCCGCTGAAGTGGTCCGACCTGGAAGCCCAGCCGTTCGCGAAGGTCACCAACCCGACGCTGACCAACGGCGAGTACGTCTTCGACGGCACGGTGCCCGCCCGGTCCGGCCGCCACCTCATCTACAGCATCTGGCAGCGCTCGGACAGCCCGGAAGCCTTCTACACCTGCTCCGACGTGGTCTTCGGCAAGGACAGCGGCGGCGCCGGGAGCCCCTCGGCGCCCGCACCGACGGCCTCTGCGCCGACCGACCGCCAGATCGCGGCGGGTGCCGACAAGTCCTCGATGGACATGAGCCACCACGACCACGCCATGGGCGGCGGTCACGACCAGCCGGCCGCGGCGGCGCCGGCCGGCGGCCGGGCCCCGTCGCCGGACGCCGCTTCCGGCGCGGTCGGTGCGCACCCGGACGGTGCGGCGGCGCCGGTCGACGGCAGGCGCCTGGCCGAGACGGGTGGCGACGGCTCCACCGCCCCGCTGGCCATCGGGGGCGCCGCGGTGCTCGCCCTGGGCGCCGGAGTGTTGTTCACGGCCGCCCGCCGCAAGGCCGCCCGCCAGCAGGACTGAGCCGCACGGTCCGCCGCGGCCGGGTCGTCGTCCACCGCTGCCGCCCGCCGGTCCCGTCAGGACCGCTCGGGCGGCAGCGGCTCGATGATGTCGTTGGCGACGTGCTGGTAGATCACCGAGCTGCGGCAGTCGACGACTTCACGGCGCTTGAAGATCCGGTCCATCAGCAGGGCGTGCAGCCGGTCCACGTCCGGGACCGCGACGTGCACCAGGAAGTCGTCGCCGCCCGCGACGACGTAGACGTTGAGGACCTCGGGCAGGGAGGTCAGGAACGCCTTGAACCGCTCGATCACCTCGCGGTTCATGGGCCGGATCCGGACCGTCAGCAGCGCCTGTACGGGGCGGTTGAGGGCGCGTAGGTCCACGGTCGCGCGGTAGCCGGTGATCACCCCGCGGGCGCGCAGTGCGCGGACCCGCTCCAGACAGGTGGAGGGGGCGATGTTCAGTTTGCCGGCCAGTTCGCGGTTGGTCTGCCGTGCATCGCGCTGGAGTTCCCGGACAATCGCCGAATCAATGTCGTCCATGACCCCATGATGCGGGGCACGACCGAATTTGGTTCGGCACATGGCCAATAAAGGCAAAGCTCCGATTAGCGTCTGCGGCTGTGTCCGTACAAGAAACATCTCTTCCCGCTCCTGCACGGCCGGATGTACGGCGGCTGGGTGTCGGCAGTGGTACCGCGCTGTGTGCCGGCGCCGTGCTGGGTCCCGGTGTGCTGACGCTGCCGTCGCTGGCCGCCGCCGCGGCCGGTCCCGCCTCGCTGCTGGCCTGGGTCGTGCTGCTGGCCATGTGTGTGCCGGTGGCCGCGTCGTTCGCGGCGCTGGGCGCGCGGTTCCCCGACGGCGGGGGCGTCGCCACGTATGTGCACCGGGCGATCGGGCCGCGGGCCGCGGCGGTGGTCGGGTGGTGGTTCTACGGGGCGGTGCCGCTGGGGGTGGTCTCGGCCGCCTGGATCGGCGGGAAGTACGTGGCCGACGCGGCCGGCTGGGGCGCGGTCGGGGCGGCCGCGGTCGGCGCGGCGGTGCTCGTGGGGGCGCTGGTCTCCAACGCGGTCGGGCTGCGGATGTCGGGCCGGGTGCAACTGCTGCTCGGCGGGGTGCTGGCGGCGGTGCTGCTGTGCGCGGTGCTGGCCGCCGCGCCGCGGGTGTCCGCGGCCCACTTCACGCCCTTCCTGCCCGGCGGTTGGGCGTCGGTGGGGTCGGCGGCCTCGGTGCTGTTCTTCGCGTTCGCCGGGTGGGAGGCGGCCAGCCACCTCTCCGGTGAGTTCGCCGATCCGGCGCGGGACCTGCCGCGGGTGACCCGCCGTACGCTCGCCGTGATCACCGTGCTCTACCTGGGGCTGGCGGTCACCACCATCGGGGCCCTGGGGCCGGCCGCGGCGCGCACCGACACCCCGCTGACCGCGCTGCTCGCCCAGAGCGTGGGCACCGCCGCCCGCCCGGTGGCGGCCGCGGCGGCGCTGTTCCTCACCTTCGGGGCGGTCAACTCCTACCTGGCCGGGGCCTCCCGGCTCGGCGCGGCGCTCGGCCGGGACGGTGCCGCGCCCCGCTGGCTGGCCAAGGGCGGCGCGCCGGGCGAGGTGCCGCGCCGGTCGCTGGCGGTGCTGGGCGCGGTGGCGGCGGCCCTCGCGGTGCCGGCCGCGTCCGGCGCCGCCGACCTGGGCCTGCTGATGCGAGCCACCGCCACCTGCCTGGCCGCGGTGACCCTGGCGGGACTGGCCGCCGCGCTGGTGCTGCTGCCACGGCGTACCCCGCTCTGGTACGGCGGGCTGGCCAGTTCCGTGCTGACCGCGGGGGTGCTCGCCTTCTCCGGGTGGCTGCTGCTGATCCCGGTGGTGCTGGCGGGCGCGTCCGGCGGTTTCCTGACGCTGCGCCGGACGGGCCGGGGCACCCGCTGAACCGCTGACGGGTGCACCCGGCCCGGGGCCCGGCCCGCGCGCCGACCGCGGGCCGGGCCGGCGCTCAACTCGCGGCGGAGGCGCAGGTGGTCGGGGTGGCGTGCGCCGGGTCGAGTGCGTTGGCCGTCTCGTGGAAGGCGATCCGGTCGACGGTCCCGATGGCCACGTGCTCGGAGAGGTCGAGCGCGCACAGGTCCTGGAGCACGACGTTGTGGACGTCGGGGCCGTTGAGGAAGCCCGAGGTGTAGGGCGTCACGACCTCGTCGTACTTGGTCGCGATGACGGTGTAGTGGATGCCGGGGAGGGTGTCGCCGCCGGCGTTGAGGCGGGCCAGGAGGTCGGATCCGGTGGCCTGGTCGGTCAGTCCCGGGGTGAGTTTGTCGAGGTACTGCTTGGCGCCGGGGAAGAGGTCCAGCAGTGTGGTCAGGCCGCTGAGGGTGGTGCCGTGGTTGTCGGGGGCCAGCCCGACCAGCGTGTGCACCTTGTCGGCGCCGCCGTGGAACTTCAGGTAGACCCGGGGCATCATGCCGCCCTGTGAGTGACCGACGAGGTCCACCTTGTCCGCGCCGGTCGCGGCCCGCACCCGGTCGACGTACGTGGCGAGTTGCCCTGCCGAGGCGTCGATCGGGCCGAGCCCGTAGAAGAGCGGGACGCCGGGCAGTTGGCCGTAGTCCAGGGAGAAGACGCAGTAGCCGCGGGCGACCAAGTAGGGGGCGAGGCCGACCCAGTTGTCGACGGCGTTGCCGAAGGTGCCGTGGACGAGGACGACGGGGAAGGGGTGGGCGTTGGAGGGCTTGCACGAGAAGTCGTTCCAGCCGCTGCTGACGGTGGGGGACGCCGCCGCGGGGGTTGCCGTGATGAGTCCGAGGGCCAGGGCGGCCGCCGGGAGGACTGCGCACAGTCTTGACCAACGCAGCTTCATACGATGCTCCTTGCGGGGGTGAGGGGCTTCCGAAGTGCTTCGTGAGCCGGTCACCTGCGATCCGGATCGCAAGGGCCAACGTGGTGACTGCCAAGTAAGTTACGAGCGGGTAAGCAGGGCGTACCAGTGGCGTGACGGTGAAGGAAACCGCACCCGATCCGCACCGCACGACCGGGTGCGCAACGCCGGTTGCGTGCAGGGGGAAGGCAGCCGGACGCACTGCCCTCAAGGGCACATACGGTCAAGGGACTTGAGGCCCCCGGCGGCCGGCGGTGCTGGAGGAGCGTGGCACCCGCGGTGCGTCGGGCGGCGTTACGGGCGCGCGGGGCGGGACGGCCGGGCCGGGCCCGGGGCCGCCGGTCCGAGCGCCGCCGCGGGGCGTACCGCCGTGGTGCCGAAGCGGGCCCGGGCCCGGTCGACGGCCGCTTCGATGCGGTGGGCCTTGTCGTCGGTGGGGTCGAAGGTCAGCTGGCGCGCGGCGCGTTCGGCGCGGCACAGGTCCTCGGCCCGCAGCGCCAGCGCACGCACCCGGGCCCGCTGGAGGCCGAGTGCGGTGTGCAGCGCATAGGCCGCCGCGGTCAGCGCGGGGCCGTGTGCGGTCGGCGCGTCCAGTCGCCGGGTGCGGGTCGTGGTGGAGCGGTCGGCGTAGCGGACGGTGAGGGTCAGCGCGCGGGCCGCCTGTCCGCTCGCCCGCAGCCGGGCGCCGAGTCCGTCGGCGAGCGAGAGCAGCACCCGGCGGCGCCGGTCCGGGTCCAGTTCGTCGTGGGCGAAGCGGTGTTCGGCGGCGAGCGAGCGGGCGGCCGCGTTGGGGGTGACGGGGGTGGGGTCGATGCCCCGGGCCCGTTCGGAGACCATCCGGCCGGTCCGGGCGCCCAGGATCCGCTGGAGGGTGGCGGGCGGGGCGGCGGCGATCCGGCCGACGCTGTCGAGCCCGTAGGCGGACAGCGCGCGGGCCGCCGCGGGCCCGACGCCGTACAGCGCGGAGGCCGGGCGGCGGTCGAGGAAGGCGGCGACGGACCGGGGGTCGGCGGGCACGGAGCGGATCCCGCCGGGCGGGGCGTCCTGGGCCGCGACCCGGGCCAGTTGCGGGTTGCCGCCGACGCCGATGGTGCACCGCACGCCGTGCCAGGCCAGTGCGCGCAGCCGGATCAGCGCGGCGATGCCCGCCGCGTCCCGGTCGAAGTAGCGCAGTGCGCCGCGGACGTCGGCGAGCGCGGCGTCCGGCGGCAACGCCTGGATGACCGGAGTGAACTGGCCGAGCAGACAAAGCAGTTGCTCGTACTGCCGGGCGTTGACCGGCTCGCCGTCGGCGGTCCGGAAGCGGACGTACAGCGTGCCGGGCGGCCGCCGGGCACCGGCCGGGGGCGGCGGGGTGGCAGGGGGCTTCGGTGCTGGGCTCATCCGGCGCTCCCGGGGCTGGCGTGCCACAGCTTGCGGCCGGTGGCGGCGCGTTCGCCGGGCGGCTGGAGGTCCGCCCACGGGTGCATCTCGTAGCCGGTCTCCAGGCGGATGGTGCGGCCGGGGCCGGGGCCTGCGGCGGAGGGCTCGGGCTCGCGGGTGGGCGCGGCCGGCGGGGTGCGGTCCGCCGGGGTTCCGTCCGGCGGGGAGCCGTCAGGTTCCTGGGCGGCGGCGAGCCGGGCGGTGACCGCCTCCAGGCCGCCCGCGCGGCGGAGTTCGGCCAGTTCGGCGAGGTTCCAGGCGGCGCTGCCGACCACGCTGAGGCTGCGCGGACCGCGCCGCTGGACCGTACCGCGCACCAGCAGCAGCCACGAGTGGAAGACGGTCCGGGCGCACGCCTCGTGGCTGTCGTCGAAGAAGGCGCAGTCGACCAGGCCGGTGCTGTCGTCGAGGGTGGTGAAGATGACCCGGCGACCGGAGCGGATCGGCGGGGTCTGGGTGGCTGCCTTGGCGCCGGCGACCAGCACCGTCTCGCCGTGCCGGGCGTCGCGCAGCAGCCGGGCCGGCACCGCGCCCAACTCGGTGAGGAACTCCCGGTGGTCGGCCATCAGATGGCGGGAGGCGTCCATGCCGAGGATGCCCAACTCGGCGCTGAGCCGCTCCACGTCGCTGAGGTCGGGCAGGCCGGCCGGCTCGACCGGTTCGGCCTCCCCCGAGTTCTCGACTCCTCCCCCACTCTCCGCTTCGTTCGGGCGGGGGGACCCCCATGCACAGGGAGGGCCCCCCGTCCCCTGGTCGCCCATGAGGAGCGTCAACTGGCCGCCGGGGGCGGTCCGCCCGTGGTGGTGCAGTTCGGTGAGGTACAGCAGCAGGTCCCGCCGGTTGGCGCCGAAGGCGTCCAGGGCGCCGACCCGGGCGAGGCGGTCGGCCACCGGGCGGCTCGGCCGGGCCCGCTGCCAGAGGTCCCGGAGCGAGCGGTAGGGCTGGCCGTCCGCGATCCGCCGGGCCTCGGCCTGGCTCATTCCGTACACGTCGGAGAGGGCCAGTCGCAGCCCCCAGATGCCCGGAGCACCCTCCACATCGGACACCAGTTCGATCCGGTGGGTGACCGCCGACCGGTTCACGTCCAGCGGCAGCACCGGCACCCCGCGCCGCCGGGCGTCCGCGAGCAGCAGCCGCTTGGGGTACATCCCGGGGTCGTGGGTGAGCAGCCCGGCGTAGAAGGCCGCCGGGTGGTGCGCCTTGAGCCAGGCGGACTGGTAGGTGGGCACCGCGAACGCGACGGCGTGCGCCTTGCAGAAGCCGTACGCGCCGAACGCCTCCACGATCTCCCAGGTGTGCGCGATGACGTCGGGGGCGTAGCCGCGGTGGCCGGCCCGTCGGGCGAACCAGTCGCGCACCCGGCCCTGGGCCTCCGGGTCCGACAGGGCGCGCCGCTGCTCGTCCGCCTCGTCCCGATGGCATCCGGTCATGATCCGCAGGATCTCGATGATCTGCTCGTGGAACACCACCACCCCGTAGGTTTCGCGCAGCGGTTCCTCCAGGTCGGGATGGGGGTAGCGGACCGCCTTGCGGCCGTGCCGGGCGTCGATGAAGGGCCGCACCATGTCGGCGGCGACCGGCCCCGGCCGGAAGAGGGAGATGTCGACGACCAGGTCGTGGAAGGTGGCGGGCTGGAGCCGGCCGACCAGGTCGCGCTGGCCGGGCGACTCGATCTGGAAGCAGCCCAGCGTCTCGGTCGAGCGGATCAGGCCGTAGGTGGCCGGGTCGCCGGGCGGCACCTGCGCCGGGTCGTCCAGGTCGAGGCGGACCCCGGTGGTCCGGCCGATCTCGGCGACCGCGTGGGCCATCGCGGACTGCATCCGCACGCCCAACACGTCGAGTTTGAGCAGCCCCAGGTCCTCCACGTCGTCCTTGTCGAACTGGGACATCGGCAACCCCTCGCCACTGGTGGGCACGACGGGGGTGCGGTCCAGCAGGGTGGCGTCGGAGAGCAGCACCCCGCACGGGTGCATGGCCATCCCGCGGGGCAGCGCGTCCAGCGCCTCGACCAGCTGCCACAGCCGTTCGTCGGCGCCCTCCCGCACCCCGCGCAGCTCGGGCAGTTCGGCCAGCGCGGCGCGGGCGTCCCGGGCCCTGATGTGCGGGAACGCCTTGGCCAGATGGTCCACCCGCGCCGGGTCCATGCCGAGGGCGGCGCCCACGTCCCGTACGGCGTGCCGGACGCGGTAGGTCTCGGGCATCGAGACGGCCGCCACCCGCTCGGCGCCGAAGCGGTCGAAGATCGCGTGGTAGACCTCCAGCCGGCGGGCCGACTCGACATCGATGTCGATGTCCGGCAGCGCGGCCCGCCGCCCGGACAGGAACCGCTCCATCAGCAGCCCGTGTTCGACCGGGTCGGCGTGGGCGATGCCCAGCAGGTGGTTGACCAGGGACCCGGCGCCGGACCCGCGGGCCGCGACCCGGATCCCCCTCTTCCGTACGTCGTCGACGACTTGGGCGACCGTCAGGAAGTACGAGGGGTAGCCGAGCCGCTCGATGGTGTGCAGTTCGTCGTGGAGCCGGGCCCAGTGGGTGCGGTCGCGGTCGTAGCCGCGCAGCACCATCCCGGCGGCGCAGCGGGAGCGCAGCACCCGGGCGGCGGTGCGGTGTTCGGCGCCGACCAGGGACGGTTCGGGGAAGTGGATCCGGCCGAGCCCGATGTCGCCCCGGGGGTCCACCCGGCACTCCCCGGCGGTCTCCTCGGTCATGGCGAGCAGTCGGTGGGCCAGGTCGCGGCGGAAGCCGGCCGCCTCGGCGATCCGCTCGGCGGTGCGGCCCATCGCGGCGGTGTCCTTGAGCCAGCGTTCGCCGCTGTCCCAGGTCTCGGGGCGGCGCCGGTCCACCGGTATCAGGCGGCGGGCGGAGTCCAGGACGTCGGCGACCGGGCCCTGGCCGGGGTCGGCGTAGCGGACCGCGTTGGTCAGGACGGCGCGGACGCCCTGGTCGACGGCGAAGCCGAGGGTGCGGGCGGCCAGCCGGAGGGAGCCGGGACCACTGCCGGGGCGCCCGTGGTCGACGGCTTCCAGGCACAGCGCGTCGCCGTACCGCTCGCGCCAGGGGGCGAGGAGCTTCGCGGCGCGGTCCGGGCGGCCGGCGGCCAGCGCCCGGCCGACCTCGGAGTCCGGTCCGAGCAGGACGGTCAGCCCGCCGGTGAGGGACTCCAGGGCGCTCCAGGGGAGGACGGGCCCCGCGCCGCGGTCCGCGTGGGCGGCCGAGACCAGTCGGCACAGGGCGGCCCAGCCGGCGGCGCCGTCCCGGGCCAGGAAGACGGCGCGGGCGGCGGACTCGTCGAGAAAGGCGCCGCCGCGCACCGGGGTGCGGTGGCGGACGGTGGGTCGGGACGCCGGTTCCCGTTCCGCGACGGCCAGTTCGGCGCCGAACAGCGGGCGGATGCCGGCCGCGGCGGCGGCCTTGGCGAACCGGACGGCGCCGAAGAGCCCGTCCCGGTCGGTCAGTGCGAGGGCGTCCATCCCGCGTGCGGCGGCGCGCTCGGCCAGTCGCTCCGGGTGGGAGGCGCCGTAGCGCAGCGAGAAGCCCGAAGCGGTGTGCAGATGCGTGAACCCGGGCATCCGCACCTCCTGCACCTCATACGCCCCCCGGCTGTATTCGCGTCCCTTGTTTCGCTTCCTCCACCATAACGCTTCTTTCGAACATCCGTACGAACACACGCCCAGGGGGCGCACCGGTCGGAAGATATCGCCCAAAAGGGATATAAAGCCCCTGGAAGAGCTGTGAACCCCAGAACGGAGCGGCGCATGGCCACGACCGACGACGGCACCGGCCTCACCTTCGCCCAGGAAGTGCGGAGCGCGGTGACGGCCCGGGCGGCGCTCCTGGTGATCGGGGTGCTGGGCCTGATGGTCGCGTTCATCACGTCGTACGCCGGCGCCTTCCACCGCCCGAAGCCGGACCGGGTGCCCCTCGCCGTGGTCGCTCCCGCCCAGGTCCGCGGGGAACTGGTGAACAAGCTCGACCGGCTGCCCGGCGCACCACTGGACCCGCGCCCGGTGGCCTCCGAAGGGGCCGCCCGGCGCCAGATCGACGACCGCACCCTCGACGCCGCGCTGATCGTCGATCCGCGCGGTACGACCGACCGGCTGCTGGTCGCCAGCGGCGGCGGCGCCTCGCTCTCGCAGGCGGTCGAACTGGTCGTGACGGCGGCCGAGAAGCAGCAACGGCGGACCGTCCGCACCGAGGACGTGATCCCGGCCGACGCCGGCGACGGCCGCAGCCTGTCGTCCTTCTACCTGGTCGTGGGGTGGTGCGTCGGCGGCTATCTGTGCGCCGCGATCCTGGCGATCAGCGCCGGGGCGCGCCCGGCCAACCGGCAGCGGGCGGTCATCCGGCTGGCCGCGCTGGCGCTCTACGCGATCGCCGCCGGGCTGGCCGGGGCGATCGTGGTCGGCCCGGTCCTCGGCGCGCTGCCCGGCAGCCTCTTCGGACTGTGGGGGCTGGGCGCGCTGACCGTCTTCGCGGTGGGCGCCACCACCCTGGCCTTCCAGGGACTGCTGGGCATCATCGGCATCGGCCTGGCGATCCTGGTGATCGTGGTGTTCGGCAACCCGAGCGCGGGCGGCGCCTACCCGTATCCACTACTGCCGCCGTTCTGGCGGGCGATCGGCCCCGCGCTGCCACCGGGCGCCGGCACCTGGGCGGCGCGCTCGATCGCCTACTTCCGGGGCCGGGCCCTGACCGGACCGCTGTTGGTGCTCTCCGCCTGGGCGGTGGGCGGCGCGCTGGTCACCGTCGTCCTGGCGTCGCTGCGCCGGACGGCCGACGAGCCGACCGACGACGGAACGGCCGGCAACGGGACGGCCGGCGACGGGGAACGCCTGCCGGCCTGAGCGCCCCGCACGGACGACGGCGCCCCGCGCCTGCCACGCCCCTCCCGACGCGGCACGCACGGGGCGCCGTCCCTCATTCTCGTGGCCGCCGGCCCGCGGGTGATCCCTACGGACCGTCGGTTTCCGGCCGTCGCCGGTCCGTCACATGTGCGTACCGCCGTCGATGCGGATCTCCGTGCCGGTGACGAACGCGCCGTCCTCCGAGGCGAGCATCGCGATCACGCCGGCGACCGTCTCCGGGCCGGCGAAGCCCTGGCCGAGGGCCGGGGCGAGCTTCACGAACAGGCTCATGTCGGCGTCCTCCGGCAGCCCCGGGCCGCGGCCGGTGGTCATGTTGCTGGCGATGGAGCCCGGCGCCACGCACACCGCGCGCAGCCCCTGCTTGCTGTACTCGCTGGCGATGGCGTGGGTCATCGACTGGATGCCGCCCTTGCTGGCCGCGTACGCCGCCATGTACGGGTGGGCGAACGACGCGGAGGTGGAGCTGAAGTTGACGATCACCGGCGTCTGGCCCGCCAGCAGGGCCGGCAGCGACTCGCGGATCATCAGGAAGGTGCCGGTCAGGTTGACCGAGATGACCCTGTTGAAGAAGTCCAGCGTGGTCGCGTGGGTGTGTGCGGAGCGCAGGATGCCGGCCGCGTTGACCAGGACGTCCAGTCCGCCGAGGTGCGCCACCGCGGCGGCCACGCCGGACCGCACCGCGGCCTCGTCCGAGATGTCCAGCCGCGCGGTCTCCAGGCGGTCGGCGGTGCCGTCCGCGGCGGCCCGCTCGGCGGTGGCCGCCAGGCCCGCCTCGTCGACGTCCACCGCGACGACCCGGCCGCCCTCGGCGAGGATCCGGTGGGCGGTGGCCTGGCCGATGCCCGAGCCGGCTCCGGTGATCAGTGCGCGGCGTCCGTCAAAGCGGTTCATGATCCTGCTCCGTTCGTGAAGTGCCCCTTGGGGGCGACGTGCCTCTTGGGGCTCTGTCCGCACCGTACGCCCACTTGGCACGATGTGCCATATTCGCATGTCATGCCGATGCGCCACTGCGCTCCGTAAGCTGGGCCCATGCCCACCGCACCGCGCACCACAGCCGCGCCCACCCCCGCGCGTCCCTCCCTCACCGAGCGCCGCAAGGCCGAGACCCAACTGGAGATCGCCCGCACCGCGGCGGCCCTGTTCGCGGAGCGCGGCCCCGGGGTCACCGCCGACGAGATCGCCCGCACCTCAGGGGTCGCCCTGCGCACCTTCTACCGGTACTTCCGGACCAAGGAGGACGCGGTGGCCCCACTGCTCGCGGTCGGCGTCCGGCAGTGGATCGACGACCTGGCCGCCACCACCGCCGACCCGGACGCACCGCCGGCCCGGGCGGCACTGGAGCAGGCCGCCCGCCGGGCCCTGACCCCCACCGACGAAGCGGCCGCGGAGGCCCTGCGCTGGACCCGCGGGCTGCTGCGGGCGATGCCCGGCGACCCGGCGCTGCGCGCGGTCTGGCACCGCGTCCACCACGACTCCGAGGAGGAGCTGCGGGCGGTACTGGCGCGGCTCACCGGCGCCGGACGGCTGGAGGTGCGGCTGGCCGCGGCCGCCGCGAACACCGCGATGCGGGTCGCGGTCGAGGAGTGGGCCGCGGGCGACGAGCGAGCGGACGGCCCGCACGGCCCCGCGGAGCTGGTCGCCCGCGGCATGCGGGCGCTCACCGCGGGACTGCCCGACCTGGACGGGCACCCCGGCGGCACGGACCACGACGGTACTGACCGTGACAGCACGGACCACGACAGCACGGGCGACCTCCGCGGCGACGACAGGGCCTAGCCCCGCCGCCCGGCAGACCAGGATCGCCGGGCCGGAAAGGCCCCGCCCTTCGGCCAATCGCCGGAGATCGAAGCCCGCCCGAACGGCCGGTCGGCGGCCGGATCCCCTCTCCCCGGGGCGCCCCTGGCGCCACCGGAGGACCCCCATCCCCGCTGGCCGCACACCACCCCCGAGCACCCCGCTCCCCCGCCGCCGGGCGCATTCGCGCCATTACCCTCAGCTTTCACCTATCGACCGAAAGTGATCGGACCGCGTGCGTTTGAGATGCGGTTGGGCCAGACTCCCGTCCGGCATCTGCACCTACGAGCAAGGGAGTGTTCGTCATGCGGTACATCACTGGGGCGATAGCGATCGGTACGGCGCTGGTTCTGGGCGCGCTGTCCACCACCGCGCAGGCCGTCGCCGCACCGGCCAAGCCCGCCCGGACCGGCGGCCTCTACGCCGCCTCCGAGCTGGTACTGACGGTTGGTCAGGGCGAGACCTGGGCGACCGCCACGGTGGATCGCGCGGTGACGCTCAGCTGTATGCCGGGGGCCTCCGGCAGCCACCCGGCCCCGAAGTCCGCCTGCGCCCAACTCCGCGCGGTCGCCGGCAACTTCGACGCGGTGACCCAGAACGCGGCGGCCGGCGACCGGCTGTGTACGAAGGAGTGGGACCCGATCCTGGTCACCGCGGACGGCGTCTGGCAGGGCCGCAGAGTCGACTACACGCACGTCTTCGCCAACCCCTGCGCGATGGCGGGCGGCAAGGGCTCGGTCTTCGAGTTCTGACCCGCCCCCGAACGCTTCCCGAGGTGACCTCAGGAGCGTGGCGGCAGGGCGGCCCCGGCCGACGGCGGAAACCGGCCCCCGGACGAGGAGCGCGTCCGGGGGCCGGTGTCTGCCGTCGGCCGGGGGCCGGTCGGCGGGGGTCAGCCGATCTGTGCGCCGGTCGCCTGGAGGGCGGCCGGAACCGGCTGGAAGAAGGTCTCGCCACCGCTGGTGCAGTCGCCACTGCCGCCGGAGGTGAGGCCGAGGGCGCTCTCGCCGTCGAAGAGGGCGCCGCCGCTGTCACCGGGCTCGGCGCAGACGTCGGTCTGGATCAGCCCGTCGACCGTGCCCTCCTGGTAGTTGACGCTGGCGTTCAGCGCCTTGACGGTGCCGTCGTGCACCTGGGTGGTACTGCCACTGCGCTTCACCTTCTCGCCGACGGTGGCGTCCGCGGCCTTGGTGATCTTCTGGGTGCTGCCGTTGTAGAGGTCGACCTCGCTGGGGTGGTCGGTGCTGCCGGTGTACTTGGCGATCGAGTAGTCGTTGCCCGGGAACTTGGACGTCTCGGTGGTCGCGATCGTCTGACCGCCCTGCTGGTCGGACCACTCCTGGACGGCGTTGCCGCAGTGGCCGGCGGTCAGGATGTACGGCTGGCCGTCCTTGACCACGTTGAAGCCGAGCGAGCAGCGGGCACTACTGCCCCAGATCGCGTCGCCGCCGGCGATGAGGGGCTTGAACTCGCCCTTGCTGTGGCGGATTTCGACGGTGTCACCGAGGCCCTTGGCGACCTGGGTGAGCCGGTCCAGCTTGGCGCCCTTGACCGTGCGGTCGGCGGTCACCACGACCTTGTTGGCCCTGGGGTCCATCGCCCAGGCGGTGCCGGGGATGGTCGCCTTGGCGGTCAGCGTCCGCCGGGCCGCGTCGAGCTGGGCCATCGAGTGCTTGACGATTCTGGCCTCAGCGCCCTTGGCCCGGACGGTCGCGGCGGACGTCTCGTCCACGACGTTGACGACCAGCTTCTGCGCCGTGGCGTCGTAGAACGCGCCGGCCGTACCGGTCTTGAACTGGGACGCCAGGGTGGTCGCGGCGGCCGGCGAGAGCTTGGCCACCGAAGGGGCCGGAGCCGCATGGGCGTTGGCGAGGGTGACGGTCGCGGTGGCGGCGAGCGCGAGCGCGCCCGCGCTGGCCAGCATCGCGCGGCGGTGGGGTATGCGTCGGTGCGTCAACTCAGAGCCTCCCGTGGGGGGATGGGCCCGGACTGTGGGGAGTCATGCGGGCCCAAGAGCGAGGTGTGAGGTACCGAGCACAGACGGGTCGGCCCCGTGGCAGCCACCGCGGGGAGTCGCGTCCATGCCAACTGAGCCGAGTATTCCCACCCGTCCCACTCGTGCACAAGACCGGGTTCCGGTCTCAGGTACGGGAGTTCACGTTTTCACCACATGTCGTTCACGCCGATATGCGCGCACCGGAGTCCTGAGTGCGGACATCAGAGGGCACGCGCAGCGGTCGGCGGCGCCCGAAGTGTGAGGGCCACGGCTGTCCGGAAAACGTCCCCGGAATTCCACGCCCGGCCGCGGGCCCGGCGCCGGCCGCACGGACGGCGGGCAGCGACGGGCAGCGACAGACGCCCGTCGTACCGCGGTACGACGGGCGTCTGTGACGGTGTTACAGCGGGCCGCTACCCGAGGCGCTCGGCCTCCGGGAGGTCCTCCAGCGCCGGAAGGACGTCGCTGACGTGGCCGTTCTCCACCGGGGCCGGAGTCGGGGCCGCAGCCGGGGGCTGGGCCGGGGCCGGCGGCGGGCCGGCGTCACCGCTGGCCGCCCGCTGCGCACGGGCCCGTTGGGTCTCCGCTTCCACCTGTACGGTCTGCGCCTCGGCCTGGAGGCCGGAGCGCTCCAGGAACCGCAGCAGCTCCACGGGGAAGGGCAGGACGAGGGTGGAGTTCTTCTCGGCGGCGACCGCCACCACGGTCTGCAGCAGCCGCAGTTGCAGCGCCGCGGGCTGGTCGGACATGGCCGCGGCGGCCTCGGCCAGCTTCCGGGACGCCTGGAGCTCGGCATCGGCGTTGATCACCCGGGCCCGGCGGTCCCGGGTGGCCTCCGCCTGGCGGGCCATCGAGCGCTTCATCGTCTCCGGCAGCGAGACGTCCTTGATCTCGACCCGGTCGACGCTCACTCCCCAGCCGATGGCCGGGGAGTCCATCATCAGCTCCAGGCCCTGATTGAGCTTCTCGCGGTTCGACAGCAGGTCGTCCAGCTCGCTCTTGCCGATGATCGACCGCAGCGAGGTCTGGGCCATCTGGGAGACCGCGAAGCGGTAGTCCTCCACCTCGACGATGGCGTCGGCGGCGTCGACGACCTTGAAGTAGACCACCGCGTCCACCCGGACCGTGACGTTGTCCCGGGTGATGCCCTCCTGGGCGGGCACCGGCATCGTGACGATCTGCATGTTGACCTTACGCATCCGGTCGACGGCCGGGATGATCATGGTGAAGCCCGGACCGCGCACCGGGGACGTCAGCCGCCCCAGCCGGAGCACCACACCGCGTTCGTACTGCTTGACCACGCGCGCCGCGGCCATCACATAGACCGTTCCCGCGGAGGCCAGCGCCACCCCGGCCGCTACCAGTTCTCCGACCATCACGGCTCCCTGACGTGTGCCGTTGCGACGCGTACGGGTCGTGTACGGATACGTCGCGTTCAGTCGCTTTTGCCTCCATGGTAGGCCCGGCCCGCAGGCCGGTCGAGGCTCGCGGCGGGCCCGCTGTCGGGCCCCCGCCGGCCGGTCGGCGGGGACCCTCCTGCCATCGCGACCGATCGGCCTCAGCCGGTCAGTAGACGCTCACGCCGTACGCGCTGAGCGCCTCGATGACGGGCTGGAAGAAGGTGGTGCCGCCGCTGGTGCAGTCGCCGCTGCCGCCGGAGGTCAGGCCCAGCGCCTTGGTGCCCGCGTAGAGGGGACCGCCGCTGTCACCGGGCTCGGCGCAGACCGTGGTCCGGATGAGGCCGGAGACGATGTCGCCGCTGCCGTAGTTCACCGTGGCGTTCAGGGCGGTGACCTTGCCGCTGTGGGTGCCGGTGGTGGAGCCGCGACGGGTGACCGTCTGGCCGACCGTGGGGTTCCCGGCGCTGGTGATGTCCTGGCTGCCGACCGTACCGGCGTGCGCCACCGAGGCGTTGGTGTACTTCACGATGCCGTAGTCGTTGCCGGGGAAGCTGGAGCCGGTGGTCGGCCCGATGCTGGTGGTGTCGGAGGAGTTGGTGTACCAGGGCGGCTTGCCTTCGGTGCAGTGACCGGCCGTCAGGAAGTAATAGGTGCTGCCGCTGCGCACGTTGAAGCCGAGCGAACAACGCCAGCTGGGCGCGTAGATGGCGTCGCCGCCGGAGATCAGCTTGCGGATCCTGCCCGCGGTGCGCTCGATCCGGACCGCGCCGGCGTTGCTCCCCGCGGCCTGCTGGATCTTGGCGATCTGGGCCTTGGAGACGGTGCTGTCGGCGGTGACGACCAGGGTGTGGGTCGCCGGGTCGACCCGCCAGGCGGTGCCCGCGACGTCCGCGGTGCGGACCGCGTTGCCCGCGGCGGTGAGCTGGGCGGCGCTGAACGTCGTGACGGGGGCGGGGGTCTGGGCGCCGGCGGCGGTCGGGAGGGCGATGGCGCCGACGGCCACCAGTCCGGACGCCACGGCGATCAGCCGGGTGCGTCTCGCCACGCCGCTACGGGGGGTGGTGCGCTCGTTCCTCACTGATTCCTCCGAGGGGGATCGGGGGCCGCCGGCGGGCGGCCCGTGAGGCGCAGCCGAAGGGCACGCGGGCGCATGCGGGGAGACCCCCCGCGGTCTTTGCGTGCCCCTGACAAACGCTCGCTGAGCGGGAGTGTCCGGCGCCCGACCCCCGCGGCGCAAGAGGGCCGCCCCGATCCCACACCCCGCACACCACCCCGCCGCGCGCCCCCGACGCGCCGCCCCAGTCCCCTCGCCCTTCCCCACTTAGCACGGAGGCGCGACCGGCCCACAGGGAGGAACGGACCGGATTGTGGCGGTAGTTCGGCGACGCACCGGCAGAACGGTTCCACCGATGGCGCCGACCGAGCTGACTGAGCTGAGGCTCTTTCAGATCCCGATCCCGACCAAGGCGCCAAGGTTCGTTTCGTAGCCCCCGCCTTGGTCGGCGCCGGTGTCCGCGGAGGCAACGGAGGTCGCTCCGAGCGAGAACAGGGCGGCCATCAGGGGAACCGCAACGAGTCGAAGAACGCGACGGCGATCCGTGGAAGCTCCCGGGGCCGGGCGCTTGCGGTCGGCGTCGTGGGTGATCTCTGCCAGGGCTGTGAGGTCCATGCGACATGAGGTAGTGCATACGCGTGCGTCTCGCGCAGGGCGCGCCGTGGCTGCTTCGGGCGAGGACACCTTTGGCGGTAGGGCGAGATGGTCGGCGACTTCAGCGCGGTGGACGCCGTGTCCGCACTCCGGCGGTCCTTCTCGCCACCGTCAACTCCGGCCCCCTCGCCCCAAGGACGCCACCTGCGCCTACACCACCGACCGGGCCTCGACGAAACTCCGCTGGGCCCTCACCGCCGACCGCGCCGAGAAGGACGCCCTGGCCAAGATCGCGGCAGGGCACCCGGACTCGACGGTCGGCTGCGCCCCGGCACCGTAGCCGGCCCGCTCCCGGTGGTCAGGTGTGCGAAGCGGCCTCGCCGATCCGATATGATCATGGAAAGACGTCCACCATCCGGTGGGAAATGCAGGTGCAAGGCCTGCCGGGCGCTCCACCAGAAGGTCCCCTCCCCGCACGGGGAGGGGACCTTCGCCGTTGGCGCCCGCGCCCTGGCCTGGCGCGGGCGGACCATACGGCCGGGTGACCACGGCCAGGTGACGACGGCCCGGTCACCACGGTCAGGTGACGACGGCCGGGTGGCCACGACCCGGTGCCCGCCGCGCCGCTCCGGTCGCTCCGGCCACTCCTGCCGCGCCTCGACGGCGTCCGGCTGGGGAGGGTGCTGCTGGTCAGCTCAGTCCTTCCGTGTGGGGCGGACCGGATCCGGCAGTTCCAAATGGGAGCGCAGGGTGTTCCCGGTGTATTCCGTGCGGTACACGCCGCGCTCCTGGAGCAGCGGGACGACCCGCGCCACGAACGGGTCGAGCCCGCCGGGCGTGAGGTGCGGCACGAGGATGAAACCGTCGGCGGCGTCGCTCTGCACGAAGGCATCCATCTCGCGGGCGACGCTCTCCGGGGTGCCGACGAAGGACTGCCGCCCGGTGGTCTCGATGACGGTCTCCCGGATGGACAGCCCCTTGGCGCGGGAGAGTTCCCGCCACCTGTCGGCGACCGCCTTCGGGTCGGCGATCCGGACCCGGCCCTGGGCCAGCTCGCCGTCGGGGTCCGGGTCGATGTCCGGCAGCGGCCCGTCGGGGTCGTAGGAGGACAGGTCCACTCCCCACACCTGCTCCAGCGCGAGCAGTGCGCTCTGCGGGGAGACCTGCTGCCGGCGGATCTCGGCGGCCTGCTCCTGGGCCTCGGCCGGGGTGTCGCCGAGGACGAAGGTGACCCCCGGCATGATCTTGAGGTCGGCGGGCCGCCGCCGGTACGCGGGGAGCCGGCGCTTGACGTCCGCGTAGAAGGCCCGGCCGGCCTCCAGTCCGCTGTGCCGGGTGAAGATCACGTCGGCGGCGGAGGCGGCGAACTCCCGTCCCTCGGCGGAGTCCCCGGCCTGGATGACGACGGGGTGGCCCTGCGGGCTGCGCGGGACGCCGAACTCGCCCCGGACGGTGAAGTGCCGGCCGCGGTGGTCGACCGGGCGCGGTGGCTCGCCGATCGGTCTGGAGTCCCACAACTCCCGTGCGGTGGCGAGGAATTCGGCGGCGCGGGTGTAGCGGTCGGCGCGGTCGAGGTAGCCGCCGCGCCGGAAGTTCTCCCCGGTGAAGGCGTCGGAGGTGGTGACGACGTTCCAGGCCGCCCGGCCGCCGCTGAGATGGTCCAGCGAGGCGAGCCGGCGGGCGAGTTCGTAGGGCTCGTTGAAGGTGGCGCTGACCGTGCCGGCCAGGCCCAGGCGTTCGGTGACCGCCGCCAGGGCGCTCAGCACGGTGAGCGACTCGGGCCGGCCGAGCACGTCGAGGTCGTGGATCCGCCCCTTGTGCTCGCGCAGCCGCAGCCCCTCGGCCAGGAAGAAGAAGTCGAACAGGCCGCGCTCCGCGGTGCGCGCCAGGTGCACGAAGGAGGCGAAGTCGATCTGGCTGCCGAGAGAGGGGTGACGCGCAGCGTCTCGGCCAGGGGTGGTGGTCGGGCTGGCGGGCGGGACAGCCCAGACGGTGGTGTTGTTGACGCCGGGGAAGTGCGCGGCGAGGTGGATCTGCTTGCGGGGACGGGGTTCCGGGCTCATCGACTGGCCTCCCGGGCGCGGGCGTAGATGCTGGCGGGGCGCGGCAGACCGAGGTGCGCGCGCAGGGTGGTGCCCTCGTAGGAGCGGCGGAGCAGTCCGCGTTCCCGCAGGAGCGGGACGGTGCCCTCGACGAGTCGGGTCAGGTCCCGGTCGGGGTCGGCGGGGCGCAGGTGGAAACCGTCGGCCGCGCCCTGGGCGAACCAGTCGCCGAGCAGGTCGGCGAGTCCGGCCGCGTCGGCCGGGGAGTGCAGCTCGACCGGCAGCGAGGCCAGCACCAGCAGCCGGCCGGGGTCGCGGCCGTGGGCCAGGGCGCGGGCGTGCAGTTCGGCGCGGGCGGCGCCGGCGGTCTGCGGGTCCTCGGCCCGGACCAGTGCGACATCGGCCCGGGCGGCGGCCACCTCCCGGCGGGCCGCCGCCACCTTCTCGGCTCCGCCGAGGCCGAGGGGACCTCCGTCGTCCGGCTCGCCGGTGTCCCCGGTCACCTCGACGACGGTCACCGGACGGCCCTGCGGCGGCCGGGGCACGATGGACGGCCCCCGGACCGAGAAGGCGCGGCCGGTGAAGTCGACGTGGTGCAGCTTGTCGCGGTCGACGAAGCGGCCGGTGGCCAGGTCGCGGATCTCCGCGTCGTCCTCCCAGCTGTCCCACAGCCGCCCGGCGACGTCGGCGACCTCATCGGCCTCGGGCCAGACCTCGGCGGCCGGGGCGGCCGGACGCCGCCCGACGAGCGCGGCCTCGGCCTCGGTGGTGGACACCTCCACCGTCCAACCGGCCCGGCCGCGGCTGACCCAGTCCAGGGTGGCCACGGCGGTGGAGACGTGGAACGGCTCGGTGTGGGTGGTGGTCACCGTGGGGACCAGCCCGATCCGTTCGGTGGCGGGCGCGATCCGGGCGAGCACCGCGAGCGCGTCCGGGCCGGGACCGCCGAAGCGGTCGCCGAGGGTGACGAAGTCCAGGGTGCCGCGTTCGGCGAGCCGGGCGAGGGCGGTGTGGTGGGCGGCGTCGTAGCGGGGCGGGACCTGCGGGGTGTCCAGCGCGACGGCCAGCCGCAGCGGGTGGTGGGGTTCGGGCATGGGGTGGGCCTTCCTGTGCGGTACGGGGCCGGGGCGCCGGGTCAGTTGGCGGTCCTGGGCAGGCCGGGCGGGTTGATCCGCGAGGTCGCGACGGCCTCGCCGGTCAGCCCCCAGCGGGCCAGCACCTTGGCGTAGCGGCCGTCGTCGATGACCTTCGTCAGGGCCGCGGCGTACGACGTGACCAGGCCGCTGCCCTTCCGGGTGGTGGCGGCGATCTCGCCCTGGAGGTGGGCGCCGCCACCGGAGAAGGTGCCGGCGATCTCGGTCTGGCCGGCGACGCCGACGTGGTAGGCGACGGACGGGTTGGGGCCGAAGTAGCCGTCGATCCGGCCCGATTGGAGCGCGAGGTAGACGTCCGAGGGCTTCTGGAAGTACTTGATGTCCACCGGTTTGCGGCCGGCCTTCTCGTCCGTCCTGCTCCAGTCGAGCAGGATCTTCTCCTGGTTGGTGCCGGAGCTCACCGCGATGGTCTTCCCCGCGACGTCCTGGGCGCCGCGGACCTTCCAGCCGCTGCCCTTCTTGACCTCCATCCCCAGCTGGTCGAGCCGGTAGGTGGCGAAGTCGTACTTGTCCTTGCGCTCCTCGGTGACGGTGACGTTGCTGAAGACCGCGTCGAGTTTGCCGCTGTCCAGGCCGACGAAGAGGTTCTCCCAGGACAGCGGCTCGAAGTGCGGCTTCAGTCCGAGGGTGTCGGCGACGAGGGTGGCCAGGTCCTCCTCGACGCCGATGAGGGTCTTGTCGTCGGTCGCGTAGAAGCTCAGCGGGGGGCTGCTCTCGGCGCCCACGCCGATCCGCAGTTCGCCGGTCTCCCGGACCCGGGCGGGCACCAGCGCGGCGCTCTTGGGGTCCTTGGTCCCGCGGATGCGGTGCTGCTCGGGGCCGATATTGATCTTCGGGCCGTGGTTCCCGGCGCTGACCTCCGTGCTCGCCGCATCGCCGGAGCCGCAGGCGGTGAGCAGGACGGAGCCGGCGGCGAGGGCGAGGGCGGCGGCGAGCGTACGGCGGATCACGGGGTGTCTCCTCGACAGCGGTACGGGCGGTACGGGCGGTACGCGGATGGCGGGGGCGGCGGGTGCGGCGTACCCAGGGCGCTCGGTGGGCGCGGCGGGCACGGTCACAGCACCTTGGAGAGGAAGGACCGGGTGCGCTCGTGGCGCGGGTGGTCGAGCACCTGCCCGGGCGGGCCCTGCTCGACGATCCGCCCGCCGTCCATGAAGACGACGGTGTCGGCGACCTCTCGGGCGAAGCCGATCTCATGGGTGACGACGATCATGGTGGTGCCCTGGTGCGCCAAGTCCCGGATGACGTCGAGGACTTCGCCGACCAGCTCGGGGTCGAGCGCCGAGGTCGGTTCGTCGAAGAGCAGCAGGGTGGGCTCCAGGGCCAGCGCCCGGGCGATGGCGACCCGCTGCTGCTGGCCGCCGGAGAGTTGCTTGGGGTAGGCGTCCGCCTTCTCCGTCAGGCCGACCCGGGTGAGCAGGCGGCGGGCAGCGGCCTCGGCCTCCTTGCGCGGGCGGCGCTGTACGGCGATCGGGGCCTCGACGAGGTTCTCCAACACCGTCAGGTGCGGGAAGAGGTTGAAGTTCTGGAAGACGAAGCCGATGCCGGTGCGCTGTTTGAGGACCTCCCGTTCCCGCAGCTCGTACAGCCGGTCGCCGGACCTCCGATAGCCCACCAGCGCCCCGCCGACGCTGATCCAGCCGCTGTCGACCTTCTCCAGGTGGTTGATGGTGCGCAACAGCGTCGACTTGCCCGAACCGGACGGCCCGAGCACCACCGTCACCTCGCCGGCCGCGACCTGAAGATCGATGCCGCGCAGCACCTCGGTGGCGCCGAAACTCTTGTGGACGGACCGGATTTCCACCATGGCGCTCATCGCGCGACCCCCTTGGCGTAGTGACGTTCGACGTAGTACTGAAGGACGGAGAGCACGGTGGTGAGGAGGATGTACCAGGCGGTGGCGACCATCAGCAGGGGCACCACTTGGCCGTTCCGTCCGTAGATGACCTGGACCTGGTAGAAGAGTTCGCCGATCGCCATCACGGAGACGATCGAGGTGCCCTTGAAGAGCGAGATCACCTCGTTGGTGGCGTTCGGCAGGATCGAGCGCATCGCCTGTGGCAGCACGATCCGGCGGAGTCGGCGCAGCCGGGGCAGCCCGAGCGCGGCGGCGGCCTCCAACTGGCCGGCGTCCACGGCCTGTACGCCGGCCCGGACGATCTCGGCGGCGTAGGCGGCCTGGTGCAGCGCCAGCCCGAGGACCGCCGCGCCCATCGCACCGACCAGTCCCATGGTGTCGAAGTGGAAGAAGCCGGGGCCGAACGGGATCCCGAAGTCCAGCCGCCGGTAGAGGTAGGCGAGGTTGAACCAGAACAGCAGCTGGACGATGAGCGGGATGGAGCGGAACGCCCAGATGTAGCCGAACGCCACCCAGCGCAGGAACGGGCTGGCGGACAGCCGCATCAGGGCCAGCACCAGGCCCAGCGCGAAGCCGAGGGCGGTGCCGTAGACGGTCAGTTGGAGGGTGACCCAGACCGCCTTCAGGATCGTGCCGTTGGCGAAGAACCGCGCGAACACCCCCCACTGCCATGCCGGGTTGGTGATCAGGCCGTGCGCGAACTGGGCGAGCAGCACCGCGGTCACCGCGACCCCCGCCCAGCGCCAGGGGTGGCGTACCGGGACGATCTTCAGGGCCGTCGGGTCGTCCGCCTCCGGTGGTCCGGCGCCCTGTGGGACGGGGCGGCCGGCCGCGGCGGATCCGGCGGGGGGCTCACGGGTGACGGCGGAATCACTGGTCAGCGGCATCGTCAGTCCTCGGGGTGAGTGCGGGGACCGGTACCGGTGGGGCGGTGCGGTCACGGAGGAAGGTGAGCAGGGCTCGCGCGCTCGCGTCGTTCTGCCGGAAGGCGGGCGCGTTGGTGCGGGGGCGGGTGAAGGCACCGCTGCCGCGGGCGTCGGTGTACGGGCCGAGGGCGAACCGGCGCGGGTGCGGGCGGCCGGCCAGGTCCAGGATCCGGCCGTCGGCGGGGTCGACGGCCAGCAGGCCGCCGGCCGTGGCGCGGGCGCCGTCGGCGTGCAGCGCGGCGAGCAGTCGGTCCCGGGTGCGGGCCACGGTCGGTTCCGGCAACCGCGCCTCCACCAGGGCCCGGGCCTCGGTCCACTCCCCCGGCAGGCTGGCGGACCCGGCCCGGAACACCCCGCGGGCCTCGTCGGCGGTGACGGTGAGCCCCGCGCCCAGGAAGCGCACCACCCCGGCCCGGGAGAGCGCCAGCAGCTGCCGCAGCCGGGGCCCGGGCGGCCCGGAGGCGAGGAAGCTGAAGAAGCCGTGCCACCAGGGCCCGTGGTCGCCGAGCCGGATCAGCTGGCCGTAGACCGACAGTAGCGCGAGGAAGACCGCCAGGTCGGGGCTGTGTGCGGGGTCGTGGCGGCGGGCCAGGTCGGCCTCGACATGGCCGCGCAGCCCCGCCTGGAGGGCCGCGCCGTCGGCGTAGCGGATCCCGTCCAACGGGTGGTCCAGCGCCTCCAGGTCGAGCCGGTCGGCCGGGTCGGGGACGGCGGCGGAGACCAGGGCCTGGAGGGCGGCGCTGCCGGGGTCGGCGGCGGCGTACTTCTCCTCGAAGTCCGGCCACGCCATCCGGGTGCGCGCGGCGTGCGCGGTGAACAGCCGGTGGTAGTGGGCGAAGCCCAACTCCTTGTCGATCAGCGGCCGGACGTCCCTTTGGAAGTCGATCCCCCCGGGCCGGGCGAGCAGTGCGTCGACCTCGGCGGGGCCGAAGAACCGCGGCAGCGGCGGCCGTGCGCCGGACGGCGGGTAGCCGATCTTGGAGTGGTAGGGGACGCCGCGCCGGGACCCGACGTGCAGCACCGGTTCCCGGCCGGAGGGGTGGTAGGTCAGCTCCCCGTCGCCGCCGGTGGTGTACGTCCCGCCGCGCCCCTCGGTCAGCAGCACCATCAGGTCGACGAAGGCCAGCCCGAAGCCGCGCACCAGGACCGGTTCGCCGGGCCGCAGCGCGCTCAGGTCGCTGTCGGCGGTGAACGCCGGCGGCAGATACGTCAGCCCGCTCCGGTCCGCGAAATCCGTCAACTCCCTTTCTTCCGACCGCGGTTGGGATTCCAGGTGACCCAACGTCAGCACCACCAGGTCTGCCGGAAGCGGTGCGGGGCGGCCCGCCAACCACACCTGCTGCCGCCCCTCGCGCGGCCCGGAGACCCGCAGCGCGGTCCCCCGGTGCTCGTGCACGGTGACCCGCGGCGGCAGCGCGGCCACCGCGTCCTCGTAGACCCAGCGGAGGTAGCCGCTCTGGAGCCGCCGCCCGGCGAAGTCCGTCGGGCCCAGCGCCGCCACGTCGTCGGCGAGACCGGACGGGGCGGCCAGCCGCCCGTCCCGCACCGCGCGGGCCCACTCGGCGAGCGAGGGACCGGGCCGCACCGGACCGGCCTGTTCGACGGTCTCGTCGGTGAACATGGTGACGTCCTCGGCCATGGAGTTCATCCACAGCAGCGGGGACTGCGCACGGCGCCAGATCCGGCCGCCGCCGGGCGGATGCGGATCGACCAGGTGCAGGTCGAGGGGCGCGTCGCCGTACAGCTCGGGGGCGTTGGCGGCGATCCGCTCCAGCACTCCGGTGCCCCGCGGGCCGGCGCCCACGATGACCACGGACGGCCGGACCCGGTTCCGCGCGGCCGGGCTCACCGGGCACCGGCCGTCCCGCGGGCGTAATGCCGCTCGATGAAGTGCTGGCCGACGCTGAGGACCGAGGTGACCAGGACGTACCAGAGGGTCGCCACCAGCAGCAGCGGGATGACCTGGTAGGTGCGGTGGTAGACCAACTGGACGGAGTAGAGCAGGTCCTGGACGGCGATGACGCTGACGATGGAGGTGCCCTTGAGGGTGCCGATCAGCATGTTCCCGGCCGGCGGCACGATCGACCGCATCGCCTGCGGCAGCACGATCCGGCGCAACCGCCGCCCGGCCCCCAGCCCCAGCGCCTGGGCGGCCTCCAACTGGCCCTTGTCGACGGAGAGGATGCCGCCGCGAACCACCTCGGCGGCGTACGCGGCCTCGTGCAGGGTCAGTCCGATGACCGCGACGGCGACCGGCGAGAGCAGATTGACGGTCTTGACGCCGAGGACGACCGGGTACAGCGCCCCGATGTTGAACCAGAACAACAGCTGCACCAGGATCGGCATCGACCGGAACAGCCAGACGTAGCCCCAACCGATGCCGCGCAGCACGGGGTTGCCGGACAGCCGCAGGACCGCGAGCAGGGTGCCCAGCGCGAAGCCCAGCACCATCACCACGACGGTCAGCCAGAGCGTCAGGCCCAGGCCGCGCAGTACGGCGGAGGTCAGGAAGTAGTCGGCGACCACGTCCCATTGGAAGGCGCGGTTGCGGACGACGGAGGCGAGGGCCAGTACCAGCAGGACGAGGAGGACGGCGGCGGTCGTCCACTGGCCGAAGCGGCGGCGCGGCACGATGCGCGGGGCGGGCGGCGCCGGCTCGGCGGGCGGCGCCGCGGACACGGCAGGGGCGTCGAGGGTGTCGGAAGGCATGCGAAGGCTCCGTGGATACGCGTCAGATCGATCACGGGAGTCGAGCGCCTTCACACAGGCAGATACGGGCCGCGCCCCTCAGCACGACCGGCCCTTGAGGCTATGGGGTCAACACGGCTCGCTGTCAAGGGCGTCCGGCCCGCCGGTCGCACTCTGAGCGATGGATCACTTCGCGGTTGACGCGGAAACGGATGCCTGTTCCACTTAGCCGTATGCATCCATGGCAGCGGCTGGTCACCCGGGACCACATCGACTTCGGTCGCGTGTGGTCGTCCTCCTGTTGAGCTGACCCCCTGCCCCTGAGGCCCGCCGCTCCAGGCCGGGCCGATTCCGCGGTTCTCCTTCCTTCCCGCCGCGCGCCTTCACACCCGCGCCGCCTCCCGGCGCACCCCTCCCTCGCTCTACCCTTTCCCCCGTCTTCGCCCCCCTTTGTTCATCCGGCACGCTCGTACGCCGTCGAGCGCTGCCACTGACCACGGAGGCGCCCGATGACCGCCGCGCCACGGCCGCCCCGTGCGGGCCGCCTGACGATCCATCACACCACCGTCACCGACCCGCTCGCCCGCCCCCTGTTGGACGAGCTGACCCACGAATACACCACCCGGTACGGCCGGCCCGTCGACCTCGACCAGGAGTACCCGGCCGCGGAATTCGCCCCGCCCGGGGGCGCGTTCCTGCTGCTCCTGGAGGACGGCAGCCCGATCGCCGGCGGCGCCTACCGCCGCTACGCCCCGGACACCGCCGAGCTCAAACGGATCTGGACGCACCACGCGCACCGACGCCGCGGACTGGCCCGCCGCGTCCTGACCGCCCTGGAGCAGCACGCCGCCGGCCGCGGCTACACCCGGATCCACCTCACCACCGGCCCCCGCCAGCCGGAGGCCAAACACCTCTACCTCGCGGCGGGTTACCGCCCCCTGTTCGACCTGACCGCCGACCCGGAGTCGATCGGCCCGCTGCCGTTCGAGAAGCACCTGGAGATCCCGCGCCCATGACCACCACCCGTACCTCCCGCACCGCGCTGCGCACCGCCGCGCTCCTGGCCACCGCGGCCCTGGCGGTCACCGGCTGCGGCGCGGACGGCACGGCCTCCGGCACCCAGGACGCCGGACCGGCCGCGAACGCCGAGGTCCCCACCACCGACGTGGTCTCCGCCGTACGGAAGGACCCGGCCGCCGCCCGGCTGCTGCCCGCCGATGTCCGCGCCCGCGGCACCCTCGCCCTGGCCAGCAGCGTCGGCACCCCACCCGGCGCCACCTACCTGCCCGACGGCAAGACCCTGGCCGGCCAGGACATCGACTTCGCGGACGCGGTCGGCAAGGTCCTCGGCCTCAAACTCACCCGGGAGGTGGCCAGCTTCGAGGCGATCCTGCCGGCGCTGGGCAGCGGCAAGTACGACGTGGGAACCGGCAACTTCGGCGTCACCGACGAACGCCGCAAGACCCTCGACTTCGTCACCTACATCAACGACGGCCAGGGCTTCGCGGCCCGCCGGGACAGCCCACTGAAGAAGATCACCGCACTGACCCAGCTGTGCGGCCTGACGGTGGCCACCGGCGCCGGCACCACCTTCGAGACCACGCTGGAGGAGAAGGCGCACCTGTGCAAGGACGCCGGGAAGCAGCCCTACGACGTCAAGACCTACGCCGACCAGGGCGCCCTGTGGATCTCGCTCCAACAGGGCCGCAGCGACGTGGTGATGAGCACCATCAACGGGCTGCGCTACGCCGTCACTCAGCAGCCGGGGCTGCGCTTCCTCAATGAGTTCAAACGCCTGGACGTCGGTTTCGCCTTCAAGAAGGGCACACCGCTGGCCCCCGCCTTCCAGGCCGCGGTCAACCGACTGAAGAAGGACGGGACGTACGACCGGATCCTGAAGAAGTGGGGCACCGGCCCCTCGGCCCTGGCGACCTCCCGGATCAGCCCGCCGGAAATCCGCTGACCGGACGGTCCGCCACACCGGCCACGGACACCCAAGGGGCGGGCGGCCCTCCCCCGGCCGTCAGCCGGGGGACCTCCGCGCCCACCCGCCCCGCACGGCCCGCCAGCGCTCAGCGGGCCAGCGCCCCCACCCGGGGCACACCGCCGGCCGCGTGGCGCAGCACGACCTGATCCATCAACGCCGCCAGCACATCGCGCACCGACGCCCGCTCCCGGGCGTCACAGGCGATCACCGGCACCGCGCCGTCGATGCCCAGCGCCTCCCGGACCTCCTCCAGCGCGAACTGCTGCGCACCGTCGAAGTGGTTGACCGCCAGCACGAACGGCATCCCGCGCTCCTCGAAGAAGTCCAGCGCCGGGAAGGAGTCCTCGATGCGCCGGGTGTCGACCAGCACGATCGACCCCAGCGCGCCCTCCACCAGGTCGTCCCAGAGAAACGAGAAACGGTCCTGGCCGGGCGTACCGAAGAGGTACAGCACGATCGACGGGTCGAGGGTGATCCGGCCGAAGTCCAACGCCACCGTGGTGGTGGTCTTGTTCTCCACGCCGACGAGCGAGTCCACCCCGACCGAGACCTGGGTGATGGCGGCCTCGGTGTCCAGCGGCTCGATCTCGGAGATCGCACCGATCAACGTCGTCTTGCCGACGCCCAGCCCACCACTGATGACGATCTTCACGGCGAGCGGTGCGGCCTTCTCAGAGCGCCCTGACATGGTCCCTGATCCTCTCCAGGACATGGAGCGGCAGCTCCTTGGGTTGTTGACAGACCAGCAGTCCACCGACGACGAGGTCGGCGATGAGCACCTTGGCGACGCCCAGCGGCACCCCGATCCCGGCGGCCACCTCGGCCACCGTCGTCGGCTGCGCGCACAGCGTCACGATCCGACGGCGCTCGAACTCCAGCGTCGCCGGCGGAGGTTCGGGCACCGCCACGACCAGCGTCTCCAGCCGCAGGCCGTCGTGCATCGGCTCGGCCCGCCCACCGGTCATGATGAACGGCCGGACGAACAGCGCGTCCTCCTCGGCTTCCTCGCTCATCGCGGCAGTACCTGCCGCAGATCCGCGATCAGCGTCGGGTTCAGCAGATCCCCGGCCCGCTCGGCCAGGACCGCCATCTCGTAGCCGACCAGCCCCAGTTCACCGGTCGAGTCGGCGAGCACGCCCAGGCAGCTGCCGTCCCGGATCGCCGAGACCAGCAGGAAACCGCGGCCCATCTCGATCATGATGAGCTTGACGCCGTCGAACTCGTAGCGCCGCGAGGCGCTGCGGGCCAGGCTCGACAGTCCCGAGACCACCGCGGCCAGATGGTCCGCGTCGGTCCGGTTCAGCCCCTCCGACACGGCGACCAGCAGGCCGTCCGAGGAGACCGCCACCGCGTCCCGCACCCCGTCCGTCTTGCGGACGAAGTTGGCCAGCAGCCAGTTGAAGGTCTGCGAATCGTTGTGGAGATCGACGCTCACTTCTGGTCCCCCTTCGTCGCGGCCTGCTCCGCCCGCTCCGCCTGCTCGTCCTGCCCGCGGCCCGGCACACCCCGGCCGCCGGCCCCCCGCTCCCGCTCCGTGGCCCGCTCGCGCTCCTTCTCCACGCTGATCCCGCCGCGCATATGGGCGCTGCGGAGGGTGGCGAGCATGCCGGAGACCTCGTCGGGCGAACGGTCCGGCGTCGATGCGGCCTCCTGCTGCCAACGCGGCGCCGCCGCCTCCTCGACCGCCGACTGGATGGCGCTGCGCTTGGCCCGCTTGACCAGTCCGTTGCGGGTGCGGGCCGCCGAGGCCCCGCGCGGCCCGGCCGGCGCGGCGGCCCCGGACTCCCGTTCCGCCCCCGCCTCCCGGGGCCGGGGCAGCGGCGCGGACCGCTCGCCGCCCGCCACGGGCCGTGCAGTACCCGGCCGTGCGGCGTCCGGCCGTGCGGCGTCCGCACCACCGTCCGCCGCCGTGGCGTGCTCGTCCGGCACCGCGCTCTCCTTCTCCTTCACCTTCGCCTTGGCCCGCGCCGGCCTCTCCGGTACGGCGGGGACCACCGGCGCCGCGGCCGACTCCGCGAGGTGCGCGGCCGGGATGAGCACCCGGGCGACGGTGCCGGCGGCCGGCGCCTCCCCGAGGCGGACCTCGATCCCGCACTTGCGGGCCAGTGCGCCGACCACGAAGTGGCCGAGGAACCGGGTGGGTTCGGCCATGAAGCTGGCGGCCCCGGAGAGCCGGACGTTGGCCTCGGCCATCGCCTGGGCGTCCATGCCGGTGCCGTGGTCCACGATCGCGACGAGGTAGCCGGCGCTGGTGCGGCGGCCCTCGACCTCCACGTCGGTGTCCGGCGGCGAGAAGCTCAGCGCGTTCTCGATCAGCTCGGCGAGCAGGTGGGAGATCTCCGAGACCACCGTGCCGCTGAGGAAGGCGGCGTCGACCCGGCGCAGCTTGACCCGGCGGTAGTCCTCGACCTCGGAGAGCGCCGCCCGGACCACGTCCGTGACGGACAGCGGAGTGGCCCAGGTCCGCGGGCTGGCCTCGCCGGCGAGCACCAGCAGGCTCTCGGCGTTGCGCCGCATCCGGGTGGCGAGGTGGTCCAGCTCGAAGAGGTTGGCGAGCGTCGTCGGGTCGGCGTCCTCGTGCTCCAGCTTGTTGATGAAGCTGATCTGCCGGCGGACCAGGTTCTGGTTGCGGCGGCCGAGGTTGACCAGCGACTCGGTGGCGTTGCGGCGCAGTACGGCCTGCTCGGTGGCGAGGTCGTAGGCGACCCTCTGCACCTGGTCGAAGGCGTCGGCCATCTGCTGGACCTCGGTGCCCGCGCCGCGCGGCACGGTCAGCGGTCGCAGCGGCTCCGGCTTGCCGGACTCGTTCTGGACCCGGGCCACGGCGGCCGGCAGCCGCTCCCCGGCGACCTCCCGGGCCTGCCGGGTCAGCGAGCCCAGCGGCCCGGCGACCGAACGGGCCGCGCCCACGGCCAGCGTCCCCAGGGCGAGCACCGAACCGACCGCGAGCGCCGCGAACAGCGCCAGGGTCCCTGCGGCGTCGCTCTCCAATACGGTCGCGCGGTCCTTGATGTCCGCGCCGAGGGCGATCTGGACGGTGCGCAGCCCGTTGATGGTGGCGGTGGCGGAGTCGTACCACGCGGCCGGCGGCACCTGCCCGTCCCTCGGCAGGGTGCCCCGCCCGGCGACGATCTGCTTCTCGTAGCCGAACAGTTCCCGGGCGGACGGCGTCGCCAGTGCGTCCTGCACCCGGCGCTCCTGGCGGGGACTGGCCCACTCCGGGAACTCCTCCAGCGAGGCCAGCCGCCCGGACCGGGTGGTCATGAAGCGGGTGTAGTCGTCGCCGATGAACCGCCCGGCGTGCAGCGAGCCGAGCACGATGGCCCGCTCCTGGCCGGTGAACTCCTTGGCGGTGCCGAGGACTTGCAGCGCCTGGTAGTCGGCCCGCAGCTGGGCGTCCCGGACCTCGACCAGCCCGGCCCCGATGCGGTTCAGCGCGGTGTTGGTGGCGGTGAAGTAGTCGTAGGTGCGCTCGACCTGCCCGGTGCCGCGGTCCGCCGCGGTCCGGATGCCCTGGAGGGCGTCGACCCGGCCCAGGCCCTGGCGCACAGCCTCGGCGGCGCTGTCCTGGCGGTCCGCCAACTCCTGCTGCACCTGGGCCAGCGCCTGGTCGGTGAGCTTGCGTTGCGCCAGCATCCGGTCGTGGAACTCGGCGATCCCGCCCACGTAGCCGGTGGTCAGGCCGCGCTCTTTCTGGTGTTCGTGGATGAAGCCCTGGAGCGCGTCGGAGAGGTGGGCGTCGGCTGCGGTGGTGCTGGCGTTCTCGTAGTCGCCGAGCTGTCGGGCGGCGGAGTAGCCCAGGAGCGCCAGGAGTATCACCAGGGCCACCGCGAGGATGCGGATGAGCTTGGCGCGGATGGTGCGGGGCGCCACGACCGTCGCCGTGAACGCCCTGCGGAGGCGCGGGATGCGCTCCTCCGTGATCGGTGTAGTCACGTGCTGATCTTTCGGAGTGAATGTAGAGGAACAGAGGTTTTTCTGTTCCGGTGTCAACGACACTCCGTTGGGTCAGTCACCCGATCATCGGGCTATATCGCGCAGCGTTGCCCAGACCCCGGACATATGCCCTGGTCCCACGCCCGAACCTACTCCGCAGTCGAATCCCTCCGACGCCGTCAACTTGTCGACATCACCGATACGGGTACCGACCGTGATGCCTTTCGTACTGTCAGTTCACCGCCAGGGCACGCGGGCTGACGGCGCACCACCCTCTTTGCACCAGATATGTCACGAACCCCCCGTGCGGCCGCTATCCGCTTGGCACACCCTCGCCCTCATGGACGACGATAGGGCGAACGGAACGCACACGCCGCGGGTGAGAGGAGGCGTCAATGGGATCGGTACGCAAGGCGAGCGCCTGGCTGGGCCTCGTCGACGACAACGATGACGAGCGCTACTACGACGATGACTACGCCGAGGGGCCCGAGTCCGCCGACTCGGGTGGCAACCCCTGGGTGACCGACCCCCGGGTCCGGGTAGCCGACGAGGCCGCCGAGCACCAGGGCACCCGCATCGCCACGATCACCCCGGCCTCCTTCCGCGACGCACGCGGCATCGGCGAACTCTTCCGGGACGGCGTCCCGGTGATCGTCAACCTGACGGCCATGGAGTCCTCCGACGCCAAGCGGGTGGTGGACTTCGCCGCCGGCCTCACCTTCGGCCTGCGCGGCTCCATCGAGCGGGTCGCCACCCGGGTGTTCCTGCTCACCCCCGCCGACTACAAGGTCGTCACCGGCGAGACCCGCGGCCCACGCAACGGCGGCTTCTTCAACCAGAGTTGAGGGGGCCGCGGGCGTCCCTTCCGACCAGGGGCCGGCCCGCGGCGCAACCGCAGTCGGTTACCGCGTCCCCCGGGGACGGCGACCCTCAGAGGTGAGTCGACCGCTCACCGGAAGGCATCCAGTCCGGTGAGCGCCTTGCCCAGCACCAACTGGTGCATCTCCGCGGTGCCCTCGTAGGTCAGCACCGACTCCAAGTTGGTGGCGTGCCGCATGACGGGGTATTCGAGCGAGATCCCGTTGGCGCCGAGAATGGTCCGGGCGGTGCGGCAGATGTCGATCGCCTCGCGGACGTTGTTGAGCTTGCCGAAGCTGATCTGCTCCGGCAGCAGGGTGCGGGCGTCGAACCGCCGCCCCAGGTGGTGCGCGAGCAGCAGCCCCTTGTGGAGCTCCAGCGCCATGTCGGCCAGTTTGGCCTGGGTGAGCTGGAAGCCGCCGATGGGCCGGCCGAACTGCTCGCGGGTCCGCGCGTAGTCGAGCGCCGCCTCGAAGCAGGCGCGCGCCGCCCCCATCGAGCCCCAGACGATCCCGTAGCGGGCCTGCCCCAGGCACGCCAGCGGGGCGCCCAGCCCGCGGGCCTCCGGCAGCACCGCGTCGGCGGGCAGCCGCACCTCGTCCAGGACCAGTTCGCTGGTGACCGAGGCACGCAGCGACCACTTGTGCTTGATCTCGGGGGCGGCGAAACCGGGGCGGTCGGTGGGGACGACGAAGCCGCGGACGCCTTCGTCCGTGCGGGCCCAGACCACCGCGACGCCGGCCACCGACCCGTTGGTGATCCACATCTTGCGGCCGGTCAGCACCCAGTCGGAGCCGTCCCGCTTGGCGTACGTCCGCATGCTCGCCGGGTCGGAGCCGTGGTCCGGCTCGGTCAGTCCGAAGCAGCCGATGACCTCGCCGGAGGCCATCCGCGGCAGCCACTGCTGCTTCTGCTCCTCCGAACCGAAGCGCCAGATCGCGTACATGGCCAGCGAGCCCTGGACGGAGACCAGCGAGCGGATGCCGGAGTCGGCGGCCTCCAGTTCCAGGCAGGCGAGTCCGTACTGGACGTGCGAGGCGCCGGCGCAGCCGTAGCCGGTCAGGGACATGCCCAGGGCGCCGAGCGCGCCCAGTTCCCGGGCGAGTTCGCGGATACCGGGGAGCTCGCCGCGCTCGTACCAGTCGGCGACGTGCGGCAGGACCCGGTCGGCGGCCCATTGGCGGACGGTGGCGCGGACCGCGCGGTCCTCGTCGGTGAGCAGGTCGTCGAGGCCCAGCGGGTCATCGGGGTCGAAGGGCGGGAGCGGGGACGGCGTTGCGGGCATGGCGGGTCCTCCGGCGGATTCAGCGCTCGCGCGAAAAACTAGCAGTGGTAGTTACGCGCGTCCGACGGTACGGTCCCGGCACCGCCCGGGCAAGGGTCCCCCGCCGGGCGACGGACCGCGAACCCGCCCCGGATCAACGACCGGTGCTCGCGGAGGCCGACGCCCCCTCGCACCCGGCGGCCACAGCGCCCTCCTCGGAAGCAGCCGCAGCCCCCTCCTCGGAAGCGGCCTCGGCATCGGCCCGCTCCGCGGACTCCGCGGCCCGGCGCGGCAGCCGCAACGCGATCCCCGCACCGACCAGCAGCAGCACCGCGCTGGCGAGGAGGGTGACCCGCAAGCCGTGGATGAAGGCGTCCCGGGCGGCCACCCGGAGCGCCTGCCGGGCATGCTCCCCGAGGCCGGCGGCGACCTTGTACGCCTCGCCGAGCGAGTGCGAGGCCGAGTGGGAGGCCCGGTCGGAGACCCCGGCGACGCGGTTCAGGCCCGGCGCGTAGGCGGCGTTCATCACGCTGCCGAGCAGCGCCACCCCGATCCCGGCGCCCAATTGGTAGGCGGTCTCGCCGAGCGCCGCCGCACCGCCGGCCTGGGCGGCCGGCGCCTCGCTGAGCATCGACTCGTACGCCCCGAACAGCGTGGACTGGAAGCCGAAACCGAGCAGCACGAAGCCGAGGGACAGCTGCCAGAAGTGGTCCTCGCTGCCCAGCGCGGTCAGCGAGACCACCGCGATCGCGGTGAGGGCGAAACCGCCGACGACCATCACCCGCGGGCCGAGGGCCTGCAACAGCTTGGAGCCGGTGAGTCCGGCGGCCATCGCGGAGAACACCAGCGGCAGCATCCGCAGCCCGGTCGCCAGCGGGCTCAGGTGCAGCACCAACTGGAGGTACTGGACAGCGATCAGCTGGAGTCCGACGAGGGCGAGCATGGCGAGCACGATGCAGCCGATGGAGGTGCCGAACGCCGGCCGGGCGAACAGCCGCATGTCGATCAGCGGATGCGCGCGGCGGCCCTGCCGACGGACGAAGACGATCAGCAGCGCGACGCCGACGACGATCGGCAGCAGCGTGGTCACCCCGACCACCGGGGCGCCGCTGCCCAGCCGCTTGACCCCGAAGACGATGCCCAGCACGCCCAGCGCCGCGATCACCGCGCCCACCAGGTCCCAGGGCCCATTGCGCTCGCCCCGCGACTCCGGCAGCAGCCAGCGCCCTATCAGGAACATCGCCGCCATCATCGGGATGTTGATCAGGAAGACCGAGCCCCACCAGAAGTTCTCGACCAGGAAGCCGCCGAGCACCGGGCCGACCGCGGCGCCGACCGCGGCCACCGCGCTCCACACGCCGATGGCGACCGCGCGCTCCCGCCGGTCGGGGAAGACCTGGCGCAGGATCGACAACGTGGCGGGCATGATCATGGCGCCGCCGATGCCGAGCAGCGCCCGGGCCGCCATCAGGGTCTGCGGATTGGGCGCGAGCGCGGCGGCGGCCGAGGCCAGGGCGAAGAGCCCGTAGCCGAGCAGCAGGACGCGGCGGCGGCCGACGCGGTCGCCGAGCGTGCCGAAGAGGATCAACAGCGAGGCCGCGATCAGCGGGTAGATGTCGACGATCCACAGCAACTCGACCGGCCCGGGCCGCAGATCCTCGGTGATGGAGGGCACCGCCACGTAGAGGATGGTGGTGTCCAGCGCGACGAAGAGCAGGCTGACGCAGAGCACGGTCAGCACGGTCCAGCGGTTCACGCCACCGCCTGTGTGCCGGGGAATACCACCCGTCCGCCCCCTGCCGGACGCGGTCGTCCCTGACATCCAGTACCTCCTGTCATGCGCTCGCCGTGCTGCGCTCGCGGCCGCGGTCCAGGGCGCGACGACGCACCGGCGGAACCGGCGGCACGGGCGAGTTGAGTCGTCAGACTACGCGAGTCCCACCGAGGCCCGCGTGGCCCACCTCACGGTGAGACGCTCGTCGCAGCCCTGACGTTCCCGCGGCCGTCCGGGACGGGCGCGCCCCCGCCACCTGGATAATCGACTGGGTGAACGATCTTGCCTCGACCGCTGCACCCGGCCGGACCCTGTGTCCGCCCGCCGTCCGTGCCGCGCTGCGCCGCGCCGTCCCCGGCCTGGCGGCGTACGCGGCGATCCGCCTGTGGGGGCTGGTCGTCCTCATGGTCTGGTCGGCCGCCAACGGCAAGGACTGGCACACCCTGCTGACCGCCCGCTGGGACTCCCTCTGGTACACCCGGGTCGCCGAGCAGGGCTACGGCTACACCGTCCACCTGGCCAACGGCGACGTCCACTCCAACCTGGCGTTCTTCCCGCTGCTGCCCTGGCTGGAGCGGGGCCTGTCGGCACTCACCCCGCTCTCCGCCGCGGACGCCGGGATGGCGGTCGCCTGGCTGACGTCGCTCGCCGCGGCCTGGGCGCTGTACGCCACCGGGGAGCGACTGCACGGGCCGCGGGCCGGGGTGCTGCTGGCCGCACTGTGGGCCGCGCTGCCGGTCGGCATCGTCCAGTCGATGGCGTACTCGGAGTCGCTGTTCACCGCCCTCGCGGCGTGGGGCGTCTACTGCGTGCTCACCGGACGCTGGGTGTGGGCCGGCGTCCTGGCGTCGCTGGCCGGACTGACCCGACCGGTGGGCGCCGCGGTGGTCGCCGCGGTGTGGATCACCGCGGCGGTGACGGTGGCGAACGAGCGCGCCGGCGGGGTCCGGCCGCGCGCCTTCCTCCACGGCCGGCACCGGCGGATGCTGCTCGGCGTCCTGCTGGCCCCGCTCGGCTGGTGCGGATACGTCCTGTGGGTCAGCGCCCGGCAGGGGTCGCTCACCGGTTACCTGGACGTCCAGGCCGGTTGGCACAACGGCTTCGACGGCGGGATCGCCTTCGGCACCTTTGTCTGGCACCAGCTCACCGGGCCCGCGTTCGCCGCCGGCCTCGGCCTGTTGATCGGCGTCGCACTGGTCATCTGGCTGTACGTGCACGGCGTCCGCAAGGGCCAGCCGCTGCCCTTGGCGGTCTACGGCGGGACGGTGCTGCTGATCGCGCTCACCGCCAAGGGCTACTTCGGGTCGAAGCCCCGGTTGATGATGCCCGCCTTCCCGCTGCTGCTGCCGCTCGCGGCGGGGCTGGCCAGATGGCGCCCGCTGCGGTCGTGGCTGGTCGTCGGAGTCGTGGCGGTCGGCTCTGCGGCCTACGGTGCGTTCTGGCTGAACGGCTCGGGTCCGCCGTGACCGGAAGATCCCGGTCCGTAATCGCCGTCCCGAGGAAAACACGCCACGACACCCGTGCGAATGACAGATAAACTCCGCCAGCGAAAAACAGATAAGCACCTATGCCGGCGACACGCGGATGGCTGGAACAGAATCCAGTACCCGGGAAATTCTCTTCGAAATCCTGGGAACCCGGCCCGGATTGAGACCCATTCCACATCACATCGTCATTACAAAGCGCACGGTTTGACCAAGTGCATACATCACACGCGGTAACGTCGTTTGAGTGCGTACCGATGACAAGCTCGACCAGATGGAGGAGCACCTCCCGACCGATCGCGTCAGACCGCCGCGCATGACCCGGACCCGCCTGTGGCTGTTCTGGGGCACGCTGGCGGTGTACGCGGCGATCGTCGCCGGGGTGCTGGCCGACACCTCCCTGGTCACCCTCGACTGGCAGCTGATGCTCTTCCGGCCGTACAAGCAGTGGCCGGAGATCCATGCCTTCCTCGACTACTTCGTCGTGCTGGGGCAGCGCGGCCCGACCGCGGTGGCGGTGGCGGCCTGGCTGGGCTGGCGCTGCTGGCGGCAGCGCAACCTCCACCCGCTGCTGGTGCTCGGCGCCTCGCTGCTGCTGCTGAACATCACCGTCGGCGCCGCCAAGCTCGGGATGGGCCGCCTCGGCCCGCACTACGCGACGGTGGTCGGCTCCAACGAGATGTGGCTCGGCGGCGACATATTCCCCTCCGGCCACACCGCCAACGCCGTCGTCACCTGGGGCGTGCTGGCCTACCTGGCGACCACCCCGCTGCGCCGCCGCACCCTGTCGGTGATCGCCGCGCTGGGCGCGCTGGGCGTCGGAATGACCACCGTCTACCTCGGTACGCACTGGGTCAGCGACGTCCTCCTGGGCTGGGCCGCGGGCCTGCTGGTGCTGCTGGCGATGCCGTGGCTGGAGCCCGGCATCATCTGGGTCGAGGACCGGCTCATGGGCATCCTGCTGCGGCTCTGGCTGCGTCTGCGGCCCAATTCGCTGCGCGGCCCGCTGCCGGCCGGCGCACTGGCCTCCGAGGTCTCCCGGCAGCGGATCGCCCCCGACGGGGAGGTCCTGGTCCGCGAGGCGGTCGGCGCCGCCACCGGCGGTCGCACCGCCCACGCCCCGGAGGGCTGGCCGCACCACCCGCCGCGCCCGCACACCTCCCGCGCCGAGCGCACCCCGGTCACCCCGACGGGCAGCCGCCGGCCGCCGCACGCGGACCGCGTCCCGCGCGGTACCGCACCGTTCGGCCCGACCTCCGGCCGCCCCCGCAACGGCACCGGCTGACGGACCACGGCGGCGGGCCCGGTACGCACCCTCTCCGCCCCGTACGAAGGCCCCGGCCGCTCCACTTGGAGCGGCCGGGGCCTTCGTCGTACCGGTCGGAGGGGCCGGGCCCGCGGCCCGTCAGCCCACCCAGCTGAGCGCCACCGCGCCGTCCTTGACCTCGAAATTGATCCGGCCGACGAGGTAGTCCATGGTGATCATCGCGCCCGGCGGGAGCGCCCTGACGGTGGCCCAGCCCCGGTCCCGGGCCCGCTCCTCCGCGGCCTCCTGGGGGAGGCCCACGTACGCCTCGGGGTCGTCCTGGATGTCCGGTGTGTCGCCGGGAAGGTTCGGTGCCATGGCAGCCACCGTAGGCGCCCGCGGCGGCGCGCGGAAGGGCCGCCCCTCGCACATCCCCGTGACCCGCCGGTCCCCCATTGGTCACACTTCTGTTACGACGAACGCTCCTGCGATTGCCGGAACCACCCTCACCCTTACGCGCCGCACGTCCCCGCATCCGGGTGGAAAACAAAGCGGCCGGAATTCCCCCTTGATCACACGCGGAAGGGCGTGCCGCCGCTTCGGACAAGGCCGGACAGCATGCCGGAATTAATCGTCCAACCGCCCCGGATTCCCCTTACCGGACACCCTTTTCCGGCCGTCGCGGAATTGGCCAACGAGACACATTCCACACACATTTCCCGCACATCGCCCCGGGGCGCCCGACCGCGCCGGGCGGATCCCACCGGAACGGACCGGAGCGCCCCCTCGCTCTGTGTCCCGCGCCCGAGCATCATGACCGGGCACCGATACACCCCCGCCAGCGAGGTGGAGCCGATGGTCAGCGAGATCTCCCGGGAGCGCGCCCGGCCGCGCCGGGCACGACGTCGCGGGGCGGTCCTGGCGGACTGGCTGTCGACCACCGACCACAAGAAGATCGGGCACCTCTACCTGATCACCTCGTTCGGTTTCTTCCTCGTGGCCGGGATGCTGGCGCTGCTGATGCGCGCCGAGTTGGCCCGCCCCGGACTCCAGTTCATCAGTGCCGACCGCTTCAACCAGGCGGTGACCCTGCACGGCACGATCATGCTGCTGCTCTTCGCCACCCCGGCCTTCGCCGGCTTCGCCAACGAGATCATGCCGCTCCAGATCGGCGCCCCCGACGTCGCCTTCCCGCGGCTGAACATGCTCGCGTACTGGTTCTACCTCTTCGGCGGCCTGATGGTGCTGAGCAGCCTCCTCACCCCCGAGGGTGCCCCCTCCTACGGGTGGACCGCGTACGCCCCGCTCAACTCCATGGTGCGGATGCCCGGCATCGGCGCCGACCTGTGGATCATGGGGTTGGCGCTCTCCGGTTTCGGCACCATCCTCGGCGCGGTCAATTTCATCGCCACGATCATCGCCATGCGGGCGCCGGGCATGACGATGTTCCGGATGTCGGTGTTCACCTGGAACGTCCTGTTCACCTCGGTGCTGGTGCTGATGGCGTTCCCGGTGCTGGCCGCGGCCCTGCTGGTGCTGGAGGCGGACCGGAAGTTCGGCGCGGTGGTCTTCGACGCCCGCTGGGGCGGGGCACTGCTGTGGCAGCACCTGTTCTGGTTCTTCGGCCACCCCGAGGTCTACATCATCGCGCTGCCGTTCTTCGGCATCATCACCGAGATCATCCCGGTCTTCTCCCGCAAACCGATCTTCGGATACGTGACGCTGATCGGCGCGACGATGGCCATCACGGCGCTGTCGGCAATGGTCTGGGCCCACCACATGTTCGCGACCGGGGCGGTGCTGCTGCCGTTCTTCTCGCTGCTGTCGTTCCTGATCGCGGTGCCGACCGGGGTGAAGTTCTTCAACTGGATCGGGACGATGTGGCACGGCTCGGTGTCGTTCGAAACCCCGATGCTGTGGTCGGTGGGGTTCCTGGTGAGCTTCCTGTTCGGCGGACTCACCGGCGTCATCCTGGCCTCGCCACCGCTGGACTTCCACGTCACCGACAGCTATTTCGTCGTCGGCCACTTCCACTACGTGGTCTTCGGCACGGTGACCTTCGCGACCTTCGCCGGCTTCTACTTCTGGTGGCCGAAGTTCACCGGCAAAATGCTCGACGAGCGACTGGGGAAGGTCCATTTCTGGCTGCTCTTCGTGGGCTTCCACACCACCTTCCTCGTCCAGCACTGGCTGGGCGTGGCGGGCATGCCGCGCCGCTACGCCGACTACCTCGCCGCCGACGGCTTCACCGCGCTGAACACCCTCTCCACCATCGGCGCCTTCCTGCTCGGCGCCTCCACCCTGCCGTTCCTCTACAACGTCTGGCGGACCCGGCAGTACGGAACCCGGGTCACCGCGGACGACCCCTGGGGCTTCGGCCGCTCCCTGGAGTGGGCCACCTCCTGCCCGCCGCCGCGCCACAACTTCGCCGCCCTGCCCCGGATCCGCTCCGAATCCCCGGCCTTCGACCTGCACCATCCGGAGATGACCGAACGCCCCACCGGCATCCCGACATCCGGGAAGCCCAGGGCCTGAGCCCGTCCCCGACGGAGCCTCACCGGACCCGGGTTCCGCCCACCGCCCCTACTCCTGGCCGGCCGGACCGGTGACCCGTACGGCCAGGTCGTTGTCGAGCGTGTAATACGGGCCGATCCGGAGTTCCCGGTCCGCCGCCGGAACCGGCAGCGCCGGATAGCTGAACACCTGCTTCTTCTCCGGCACGTCGTCCAGCAGCCGGGCGATCCGGACCGGCGGTACGCCCGCGGCGGGGCACAGCCACAGGTCCCAGGGCTCGCTGCCGTGCCGCCAGTGGGCGGCCAACTCCCCGTGGGGGAGGGTGAAACGGAAGTCCGGGCCGTCGACGGTCAGGGGGACGGCGACCGGGTGCAGGCCGGCGCGGCGGGCGCGGGCCTCCGCGTGGGCGCCGACCGCCGGACTCGCCCCGTAGAGGCGGCCGGTGACGGTGATGCCCTCGGGGACGACGAGGATGTCGCCGGCCTCGGCATGCGGCCCGCGCAACCAGCTGCGCAGCGCGAGGTTGCCCAGCTTGGTGGCGTAGGGGATGCGCACCCCGAGCCGGCCGATGCCCGCCAGCGGCCGGCGGTCCACCAGTGACCGCAGGTCGTTGACGCCGGGCAGCAGCCGGCGCGGGTCGGCGCCGTCGCCGAGATCGGCGTAGGCGTGCCAACGGCCCTCGGCCAGTGCGACGGTGCTGGGCAGCACCGCGCGCAGCCGGCCGGGGCCGTTGGGCCCGAGCGGCAGCCGCACCTCGTCGTCGTCGGTGCCGTCGTCAGGGCCGTCGGTGGTGCCGGGGGCATCGGCGCCGGCCCGCAGCCGCAGCACCAGCGCCGCGCTCCAGGTGGTGCCGGTGCCCTGAGGGACGTTCAGGTCGAAGGTGAGGCCGCCCGCGGAGTCCGCGATGCAGTCGGCCTTCAGGTCCACGGGCACCGGCGCCCCTCCTCCCGTCGCGGCGGTCCGCCGCGGGCGCTCGGCCGCTCCGGGCCCGGTCGCGGGTGACTGCGTCGACGCGTTCATACCGTCCGCACCCCTCTCACCGCGGCGCGGGCGGTGTGCTCGGCCGCGTACTTGGTGGCGTACGCCCCGCCGATCAGGGCTCCCCGCGTGCGGTGCAGGGAGCCGCGCAGCCCACTGCCGCGCCGCCGGGCGAGCAGCTCCCCGAAGAGCGCGGCGTGCCGTCCGGCAACCGCGGCCGGGTCGAAGCGGGCGGACGCGGCGAGCGCGGCGGCACCCAGCCGCGTCCGGGCGTCAGCGTCGTCGATCAGCTCCAGCAGCGCCGTGGCCAGCGCCGCGGGGTGCCCGGCGGGCACCAGCCGGCCGGTGACCCCGTCCTCGACGAGTTCGCCCGGCCCGTAGGGGCAGTCGGTGGCGACGACGGGCAGTCCGCAGCGCATCGCCTCGGCGAGGGCCGCGCCGGCGGGCTCCCGGCCGGCGGGGTCCACCGCGAGGGCGCCCTTGGCCCACTCGGACTCCAGGGGCCCGGCCGGGCCCATCAGGAAGACGTGGTTGTACAGGCCGAGTTCGTCGATCAGGGCGCGCAGCGCGGGCTTCTCGGGCCCGCCACCGTAGATCCGCAGCCGCCAGTCGGGGCGTGCGGCGACCACCGCCGCGAAGGCCCGGACGAGGACGTCGTAGCGCTTGGCCCGGGTGAGCCGACCGGCCGCCACCACCCACCGGCCGGTGCCGTCGGCGGGCGCCAGCCTCGGTGCGGGGAGCGCGCGGGGCACCGCCGCGACCCGGACGCCGGGCAGGCGCAGCCGGCGCAGATGGGCGCGGGCGTCCGCCTCGGTGGCGGTGACCAGCGCGTCCAGCCGCGGGTAGGCGCCGCGCAGCGCCAGTCGCAACTCCCGGCTGTGCGCGGCCAGGCAGTGCGGTTCCTGCCCGACCCGGAGCGGCCCGCGGCGGGTCTGCCGGGCGATGTGCACGGTGAGGCCGGGCCGGGTGCCGACCACCACGTCGGCCTCGGTCCTGCGCAGGTGGGCGGCGATCCGGCGGTCGGTGAGCTCGCTGTACTGGCCGAAGCGCGGCTCGGCGGCCGGGAAGACCCGGGCGGGCCGGGTGTGCGCCGGGTCCGTACGGTCGCCGGCCGGGCCGTGCTCCCGGAGGTCCACCAGGGGCCGCAGCGCGACCCGGGGACCGAGGTCGAGCGCCGGGGCGTCGCGGTGCCGCAGTACGGAGACGATCTCGACGTCATGCCGTTCGGCCAGGGCGTCCGCCAGGCTGAAGGTCGCCCGGACCGTCTCCCCGATGCCGTAGGCATGGTGAATCAGGAATGAGATGTGCATCCGTCCCCGTGTCCCCTGGTCCCTCGCGCTCGTCCTGGTCCCCCCGCGGTCCGGATGCCGCCCTCCTGGCGGCGCCCGGTTTCCGGCTGTTAAAAGGTAAGACCGCGAAACGGCCTTCAGGGTTGGGGGTATTGGCCAAGTCGTGCCGAAAAAGTTAGGGCATCGGTATGGCGCGGCGGGAACTCTTCCGGGGTGGGCACACCGCGCCCAGGTCGCGGGCCGCCGGTCAGCGCAGCTTCAGCCGGATACCGACCCGCAGCTCGTCCGGGTACTCCCCGACGGCCTCCCGGTTGGCCTCGTACAGCGCCCGCCAGCCGCCCTTGACGCGGTGTCGGCGTGCGATCCCGACGAGGGTGTCGTCGCGCCGGACGACGTGGGTGCGGCTGCTTTCGAGCAGACCGTAGCGCCGGGCGCACTCGGGCCAGGCGCCCCACCCCTGGACGGCCTGGACCCGCTTCGCCACCTCGATCTGCTCGTCCCGGGTGGCGAGGTCGGCCCGCTTGGCGTACTTGAGGCCGCCGTACGCCTCCCACGTGGGCTGCCAGAACTGCAGGCCCCCGTAGTAGCTGTTGCCGGTGTTGATGTGCCAGTCGCCGCTGCTCTCGCAGTCGGCGAGGCAGCCCCAGGGCCACTGGTCGTCGGCGCAGGCGTACGACGACGGCCGACCGCCGTCCTCCCCACCGCCGTCCCCGCCCGGTGACCCGTCGGCGGCGGCGCCGCCGGACAGGCACAGGACCAGGGCGGCGGCCGCCGCGATGAGCAGCCCGACGGATTCCACGCGGCGTCGCGGCGCCGAAGAGATGTCCGACATAGCCGGTGACGGTAGGCAGCGGGTCGCCGGGCGCCGGCACGCCGCGCCTTCCAGGGGACGACCCCACCCCGTCCGGTGTACAAAACGCGGCCACCTGCGCCAGGTTCTGCGCAGGAATTGGCAGTGCGTGACCATCCGGAGGACGGCTTTCCACCGGTTCTTCGCCGTGCGCCGCGTGGTTCGATTCTGTTCGCGTCCGCGCGTGACTCTGCCGGGGGTCGCCCGTTGTCCTTGTACGAGCCGGGAGACCACCCGGCAGCCGCTCATGAAGATCGAGGAGCCACCCGTGCCGCGCATGCTCGACGTCAGCGACGACGTTCGCGCCGAGATCGGCGACGAAGAAGCCGACCGGCTGCTGGCCGGAGAGGACGCCCCCGGCAGCTACGACTGCACGTCCTGCCGGACGCCCGGCAACAGCGAGCAGGAGCGCACCAGCACCGTCCTGTTCGTCGGCGAGGAGACCGCGGTGCTCGCGTTCGCCCATGCCACCTGCATCCCCTCGCAGGTCGTGCCGGTCTCCGAGGAACAGCTCCGCGGGGCCGTGCGCTCCATCACCGGCGAGGACGCCGCCCGCACCCCGAGCGCCCCGGCCGCCCCGATCCCGACCAGTGACCGCCAGGCCACCCTCGGCATCACCTGCGGCCTGGTGCTGATCAGGGAGGAGCTGCACCCGGCCCTCGTGGTCGAGCCCAACGGCCCGATCGCCCGCCCCGGTTCGACCACCCTGGACGACGACTTCCTGCCGCTCCTCCTGGAGCACGGCTTCACTCCGGTGACGGACATGAACCAGCGCCCGGCCCCGATCGAGGGCTGGTCCGCGCTGCTGGCCATGGGCAAGCTGCACGCCGTGCTCCAGCCCGGCACCACCGGCAACCAGTCCGCCTGGTGGCAGGCCCACCAGCCGCTGGCCGTCTCGGACGGCTGGCGCACCGCGGCCAACAAGGAGAAGACCGTGCTGATGTACGCGGCCCCCTCGGGCACCATCGGCCACCAGCCGCGCGAGGACCTGATGCGCCAGGCACTGGAGCAGGCCGCCGCCAAGGGCCTGCTGGTCGCCGCGGCGATGCCGCTGGCCGGAACCTGACCGTCCGTCCCCCGATCGCGGGAGCATGACGCCCAACGGGGCGTGATTGCACCCGCGATCAGCCATTTCCCCCCGAAAGCCGCATCCCGCCGGCATCGGGGTCGTTGGCACCTACGTGCACGCATACGACCCCTCCCCCCGCGCCCCCTTCCCCCACCCCATCCCCGGCATGCGACCCGCCCGTGACCACGGGACGCCGCGCGGCGCCGACCGCGGTTCGGCCACGCCGATCTACGACGCGCTGTACGCCGAGTACCGCCGCGCCTTCCGGGCGCTGCCCGGTGACCGTACGGACGAGCCGGAGGTGCCGGAAGCGCTGCGCGGCGGCAATTGGGGCCGCGGCACGACGTCGCCGGGGCAGTGGGAGGTGGTGGGCCGGCAGCCGTTCCGGCCGCGGGGCCAGCTTCCGGCCGCCCTGCCACCGGGGCAGCGGGACGGCTCGCGGCCCCACGGCGGCCGCTGACCGGGGCCGGGCCGCCGCGGGCGGGGCGGGGAGCCGCCCGCGGACCGGGCCGCGGTTACTTCTTCTTGTTCTTGGTGCCGCGCTTCTCGCGGACCCGCACCGAGATGTGGATCGGCGTCCCCTCGAAGCCGAACTCCTCGCGCAGCCGGCGCTCGACGAAGCGGCGGTAGCCCGCCTCCAGGAAGCCCGAGGCGAAGAGCACGAAGCGCGGCGGCTTGGTGCCGGCCTGGGTGCCGAAGAGGATCCGGGGCTGCTTGCCGCCGCGGATGGGGTGCGGGTGGGAGGACACGATCTCGCCGAGGAAGGCGTTCAGCCGCCCGGTGGGGATCCGGGTCTCCCAGCCGGCCAGCGCGGTCTCGATGGCCGGCACGAGCTTGTCCATGTGGCGGCCGGTGCGCGCGGAGACGTTGACCCGCATCGCCCAGGGGATCTGGACGAGGTCCCGCTCGATCTCGCGCTCCAGGTAGAAGCGGCGCTCCTCGTCGAGGTTGTCCCACTTGTTGTAGGCGATGACCAGGGCCCGCCCGGCCTCCACGGCCATCGTGATGATCCGCTGGTCCTGGACGCTGATGGACTCCCCCGCGTCGATCAGGACGACCGCGACCTCGGCCTTCTCCACGGCCGCCGCGGTGCGCAGCGAGGCGTAGTAGTCGGCGCCCTCCTGGAGGTGCACCCGGCGGCGGATACCGGCGGTGTCCACGAACTTCCAGATCTTGCCGCCCAGTTCGATCAGCTCGTCGACCGGGTCGCGGGTGGTGCCGGCGATTTCGTTGACGACCACCCGCTCCTCGCGGGCGAGCTTGTTCAGCAGCGACGACTTGCCGACGTTCGGGCGGCCGATCAGGGCGATCCGGCGGGGACCGCCGAGGGCCGCGCCGAAGGTCTGCGCGGGCGCCTCGGGGAGTGCTTCCAGCGCCGCGTCGAGCATGTCGCCGGTGCCCCGGCCGTGCAGCGCGGAGATCGGGTGCGGCTCACCGAGGCCCAGCGACCACAGCATGGCGGCGTCGGCCTCGCCGGACTGGCCGTCGACCTTGTTGGCGACCAGGACGACCGGCTTGCCGGCGCGGCGCAGCAGCTTGACCACGGCCTCGTCGGTGTCGGTGGCGCCGACCTTGGCGTCCACCACGAAGACCACCGCGTCGGCGGCCTCGATGGCGAACTCGGCCTGCATCGCGACGGACGCGTCGATGCCGAGGACGTCCTGCTCCCAGCCGCCGGTGTCGACGACCTTGAAGCGGCGGCCGTTCCAGTCGGCCTCGTAGGTGACCCGGTCGCGGGTGACGCCCGGCCGGTCCTCGACGACTGCCTCGCGGCGGCCGATGATGCGGTTCACCAAGGTCGACTTGCCGACATTGGGGCGGCCGATGACGGCGAGCACCGGGAGCGGGCCGTGGCCGGCCGCGGCGATGTCGCCCCCGACATCCTCCAGGTCGAAGCCCTCTTCCGCGGCGAGCTCCATGAACTCCGCGTACTCGGCGTCGCCAAGCGCACCGTGCTCGTCGCCGGTGGGGATCTGCTCGTTCATGAAGTCCGTTCCTCGTTCATCCATGTGGTCGGTGGGCCGCTGAAGGGAGGGCCCACTGCTCAAGTGTCGGTCAGCGCCCGGTAAGGCGCCGGGCCTGTGCCAGGTGGGCGGTCAGCCGCTCCTGGATCCGTACGGTCGCCTCGTCCAGCGCCTTACGGGTGCGCCGCCCGCTGCCGTCGCCCGCTTCGAAGGCGTCGCCGAAGACGACGTCGATGCGGCCGCGCAGTCGCGGCAGGGCCGGGGTGAGCCGGCTGGGGCGTTCGGTGCTACCGAGCACCGCCACCGGGACGACCTGCGCGCCGGAGCGCACCGCGAAGTACGCGAGGCCGGCCCGCAGGGAGGCGAAGTCGCCCTCGCCGCGGGTGCCTTCCGGGAAGATTCCCAGCACGCCGCCGGCCGCCAGTACGTCGAGCGCGTCAGTGATCGCCTTGCGGTCGGCGGACTGGCGGTCCACCTTCAGTTGTCCGATGCCCCGTAGGAACGGGTCCAGCGGACCGACGAAGGCTTCCTTCTTGATCAGGAAGTGCACCGGTCGGGGTGCGGTGCCCATCAGCATCGGGCCGTCGATGCCGTGGGAGTGGTTGACGGCGAGGATCACCGGACCGGAGGCCGGCACCCGCCAGGCGCCCAACACCCGCGGCTTCCACAGGCCGTACATCAGCCCGATGCCGATCCGCCGGCCGATCACGGCGCCGCGGGGGCTCGGCGCCTTGCCGCCGTCGGTCACCGGATGTCCCGCCCCGCCTTCTCGGCGCTGACACCCTCGATGAGGGTGACCACGCACTCGATGACCTGATCCAGTGTCAGGTCGGTGGTGTCGACCTCGACGGCGTCGTCCGCCTTGGCCAGCGGCGAGGTCTTGCGGGAGGAGTCGGCGGTGTCCCGCTTGATCAGCGCCTCGCGGGTAGCTGCCAGGTCGACCGCCAGCTGGGGGTTCTTGCCCTTGAGCTCGCCGTTGCGCCGGGCCGCCCGCGCTTCGGGAGAAGCGGTGAGGAAGATCTTGAGGTCGGCGTCCGGCAGGACGGTTATGCCGATGTCCCGGCCCTCGACGACGATGCCGAGCGGCGCCTCCGCGGCGATGGTGCGCTGCAGGTCGGTGATCACGGCGCGCAGCTCGGGGACGGCGCTGACCGCGCTGACCGCGGCGGTGACCTCCGGGCTGCGGATCGGGCCGGCGGCGTCCACCCCGTCGACGGTGATGGTCGGCGCCGACGGGTCGGTGCCGGAGACGATCACGGGCTTGACGCAGGCGTCGGCCACCGCGACCGGGTCGTTGACGTCGATGCCGTTGGACAGCATCCACCAGGTGATCGCGCGGTACTGCGCACCGGTGTCGAGGTAGCCCAGGCCCAGCTTGCCGGCGACGGCCTTGGACGTGCTGGACTTGCCCGTGCCTGCGGGGCCGTCGATGGCGACAATCACTGCAGCCGGGGCGGTCCGGTCGGCGGTTTCCACGGTGACGAACACCTTTCTTGATACACACGGGGCGCGGTCCAGGGCGCTGGCTCCGGTCGTCGACCGGCAATCGGGAGTACGACGAAGGGGACCAGGGCCTCGGACAAGGTTACTGGCTCGCCCGCAGCGCGCCGTCCACGGTGTCACTGCCGGATCGACCACCCCCGCTCCCGCAGCTCCGCGGTCAGCACCGGCACCGCCTGCGGCTCGACCATGAGCTGGATGAAGCCGGCCTGCTGACCGGTGGCGTGCTCGATGCGGACGTCCTCGATGTTGACCCCGGCGCGGCCGGCGTCGGCGAAGATCCGGGCCAGCTCACCGGGCTGGTCGCCGATGTAGACCGCGACGATCTCGTAGGTGGCCGGGGCGGCGCCGTGCTTGCCGGGGACCCGCTCGCGGCCGGCGTTGCCGCGGCGGAGCACGTCCTCGATGCCGTGCACGCCGCTGCCGCGCTTCTCCTCGTCGGCGGACTCCAGGGAGCGCAGCGACCGGACCGTGGCGTCGAGGTCGGCGGCGACGTCGGCCAGGACGTCGGCGACCGGGCCGGGGTTGGCGGAGAGGATGTCGATCCACATCGCGGGGTCGGAGGCGGCGATCCGGGTCACATCGCGGATGCCCTGGCCGCAGAGTCGGACGGCGGTCTCGTCGGCGCCCTTGAGGCGGGCCGCGACCAGGCTGGAGACCAGCTGCGGGGTGTGCGAGACCAGGGCGACGGCCCGGTCGTGGGCGTCCGCGTCCATCACCACCGGGACGGCCCGGCACAGCGCGACCAGCTCCAGGGCGAGGTTGAGCACCTCGGTGTCGCCGCCGGGGGACGGGGTGAGCACCCAGGGGCGCCCCTCGAAGAGGTCGGCCGTCGCGGCCAGCGGCCCGGAGCGCTCCTTGCCTGCCATCGGGTGGGTGCCGAGGTAGCCGCTCAGGTCGCAGCCGAGCGCCTCCAGCTCGCGGCGCGGGCCGCCCTTGACGCTGGCGACGTCGATGTACGCCCGGGCCGCGCCGCGCCGGATCACGCCGGCCAGCGCCGCCGCGACGTGCGCCGGGGGCACGGCCACGATGGCCAGGTCGACCGCGTCCGGGGTCGGCTCGGCGGTACCGGCGCCGAGCGCGGCGGCCGTCAGTGCCTGGGCGTGGTCGTGGTCCTCCAGGTACACCTGGACGCCGCGGGCGCTGAGCGCGAGGGCGGCCGAGGTGCCGATCAGGCCCGTTCCGATGACGAGTGCGGTTCTCACTGGGCGATGTCCTTCCGCAGCGTCGCGGCCGCGCCGAGGTAGACGTGGGCGATGCCGGCCTTGGCCAGCCCGGTCTCGACGTGGGCGAGCACCCGCACCACCCGTGGCATGGCGCCGGCCACGTCCAGCTCCTGGGCGCAGATCAGCGGGACGTCGGTGATCCCCAGGGCGCGGGCGGCGGCGGCCGGGAAGTCGCTGTGCAGATCGGGGGTGGCGGTGAACCACACGCTGATCAGATCGTCCGGCACCAGGCCGTTGCGCTCCAATATCCCGGTGAGCAGCTCGCCGACCTGCTCCCGCATGTGCTCCGCGTCGTCCCGCTCCAGCTGGACGGCTCCGCGCACGGCCCGTACCGCCACGTGCTGCTCCCCTGCGTCGTGTGCCGCGTACACGTCCGCGTACGCACTGATCAGCGTAACCAGCGCCACTGACAGCCGTGTCCCGCGCTCCCGGGAATCCGGTGGCCGGCAGCGTCCCGGCCCGGGGACAATCCCGGCATGGCGACCGCTCCCGCAACCCCCTCCGGTCATGAACTCGTCACCGGGCACACCGTCTACGCGTGCGTGATGGGCTCGCGCGCCTTCGGGCTGGCCACCGAGGCCAGTGACACCGACCGGCGCGGGGTCTATCTCGCGCCCACCGCGCTCTTCTGGCGGTTCGAGAAGCCGCCGACCCATGTGGAGGGGCCGCGCCCGGAGGAGTTCTCCTGGGAGCTGGAACGATTCTGCGAGTTGGCACTGCGCGCCAACCCCACCGTCCTGGAATGCCTGCACTCCCCGCTCGTGGAACACGCCGACGCCACCGGCCGGGAGCTGCTCGCCCTGCGCGGCGCGTTCCTCTCCCGCGAGGTGTACGAGGTCTTCGTCCACTACGGCGTCGGGCGACTCAAGCAGCTGCGGGCCGATGCCGCACGGCACGGCGCCCCCCGCTGGAAGCAGGCGATGCACCTGCTGCGCACGATGGCCGGCGCCCGCGACCTGCTCCGTACGGGCGTGCTGGGGCTGGAGGTCGGCGCGGCCCGCGAGGAGCTGCTGGCGGTCCGCCGCGGCGAGGTGCCGTGGGAGGAGGTGGAGCGCCGGCTCGCGGTGCTGTCCGCGGAGGCGGAGGCGGCGCTGCCCGGCTCGCCGCTGCCCGTCGGGCCGGACCGGGCCCGGGTCGCGGACTTCCTGCACCGCACCCGCCGCGCCTCGGCCCTGCGGGGCTGACCGCTCAGGTGCCGGCCGCGGCGCCGCCCAGCCGGACCCGGACGACCAGGTCGTGCAGCGCGTCCCGGCCGACCGGCGCCGCCGCCGGCAGCACGGTGGCGGCCTGGGCGTCGTCCAGCCGGGCGTGCAGCGCCGCGACGTCGGCGCGCAGCCGGTCCGGGGGCACCACGTCGCCCGCCGGTCCGTGTTCGGCCGCCTTCTTGGCGGCGATGAGTTCCGGTACGTAGGCGGGTGCGTCCGGCTCACCGGCCAGGGTGGGCAGGTGGGGTTCCAGCCGGCCGGCGGCCATGAGGTGGATGCCGGTCAGCAGCACCCGCAGGGTGTACAGCAGCGGCTTCAGCTCGCCGGTCTTCTCGAAGAGCCGCCACTGGGTGCCCGCGAACCCCCGGTAGTGATGGGCGTGGTGGGTGGTGAGGAGACCGGGCGCGAGCGCGGTCAGCTCCCGGTGGACCGGCGTGGTGTGCACGACCAGGGGGGAGAGCAGCTGCTCCAGGACGTAGCCGTTGGGCCGCAGCAGCAGTCGGGCGAACTTCCGCAGGTCGTGCGTGACGAGGTCCATCTCCACACCGTCGTACTCCCCCATGAGGGTCCGGGTCTCCTCCGGCTCGCGCAGCCCCACGAGGTCGGCCGCCGGCAGCAGGTGGACGCCACGCAGGTCCACGTCGGAGTCGCGGGAGGGGAAGCCGTACAGGTGGGCGCCGGAGACCGTGGCGAAGAGCAGCGGATCACGCTGTTGCGCGAGGAGGGCGGCCAGATCGACGGTGGGCAGGCCGGCCGCCCGTAGGACCGCGTCCCGGTCCGCGGCCACGGAGGTCTCAGGCATCCCAGGCCGCCCCGAGGGCCAGGAGTTCCGTGCGGTACTCGATGCGGGCGGTCCACTCCCGGGGCCAGGCGTCGGCGCCGAGCCGGGCGCCGGCGAAGGCACCGGCGAGGCAGGCGATCGAGTCGGAGTCGCCGGAGGTGCAGGCGGCCCGGCGCAGGGCGGTGACCGGCTCGTCGGGGAAGAGCAGGAAGCACAGCAGGCCGGTGGCCAGCGCCTCCTCCGCGATCCAGCCGGCGCCGGTGGCCAGGCACGGGTCGGCCTCCCGGTCCGGTGCGGCGAGCGCCGCGTCCAGCCGGTCCAGGACACCCAGGCAGTCGTCCCAGCCGCGGGCGATGAACGCCGTCGGGGACGGGTCCTGGGAGCGCCGCCAGAGGTCGCCGAGCCAGTCCTCGCGGTAGGTGGTGCGCTGGGCGTGGGCGTGGGCGCGCAGCAGGCCGGGCAGCTCGGCGGGGCGCGCGCCGTCGGCGAGGGCGCGCACGGCGTACGCCGTGAGGTCGCTGGCGGCGAGCGCGGTGGGGTGCCCGTGGGTGAGCGCGGACTGCAACTGGGCGGCGCCGGCGCGCTGCCCGGAGGTGAGTCCGGGCACCAGCCCGAGGGGCGCCACCCGCATGTTGGCGCCGCACCCCTTGGACCCGATCTGGCTGGCCTCCGCCCAGGTCCGGTCCGCGCCCGCGAGCAGTGCGCAGGCCCGGAGGCAGGTGCCGCCCGGTGCCCGGTTGTTGTCGGGCGAGCGCCACCAGGCCACGTACTCCCGCCGGACCGGTGGCGCGAGCGTCGCTGCGGTCAGCTCGCCGCCGTCCAGGGCCGTGCGCAGTCCGCGCCCCAGTGCCAGGGTCATCTGGGTGTCGTCGGTGACGAAGGCGGGCTCGGGCAGGCCCATCTCCCGCCAGGGCCCGCACTTGGCGAGGATCGCCGGTACGTCGTTGAACTCCGTCGGGAAGCCGAGCGCGTCACCGAGCGCAAGCCCGATGAGCGAGCCGGTCGCCGCGGTCGGTGCACCCACCGGTACGCCCGTCGATGCACCCGTCGATGCAGCCGTCAGTGCACCCCTCGGTGCCCGCATCGGTTCCCCCATGAAAAACCACCCCTTAATCGTCATGATGACATTAAGGGGTGGTGAGCGGCCCCCGCAAGCGGCGGCCGGTCCCGACGGACCTCGACGGGCGCCGATCCTTAGAGATCGACCTCCCGCATCAGCATCCCGACCTCGGTGTTGGTCATCCGGCGCAGCCAACCCGACTTCTGGTCGCCCAGCGCGATCGGGCCGAAGTGCGTACGGACCAGCTTGTCCACCGGGAAACCGGCCTCGGAGAGCATCCGGCGCACGATGTGCTTGCGGCCCTCGTGCAGGGTGACCTCGACGAGGTAGTTCTTGCCGGTGTTCTCCACGACCCGGAAGTGGTCGGCCCGGGCGTAGCCGTCCTCCAGCGGGATGCCGTCCTTGAGCCGCTTGCCCAGGTCGCGCGGGAGCGGGCCCTGGACGGCCGCCAGGTAGGTCTTGGTGACGCCGTAGCGCGGGTGCGTGAGGCGGTGGGCCAGCTCACCGTGGTTGGTGAGCAGGATGATGCCCTCGGTCTCGGTGTCCAGCCGGCCGACGTGGAACAGCCGGGTCTCCCGGTTGGTGACGTAGTCGCCCAGGCACTGGCGACCGTCCGGGTCCTCCATCGTGGAGACCACACCGGCGGGCTTGTTCAGCGCGAAGAAGAGGTACGACTGGGTGGCGACCGTCAGGCCGTCGACCTTGATCTCGTCCTTCTCCGGGTCGACCCGGAGACCCTGCTCCATGACGACCTTGCCGTTGACCTCGACCCGCGCCTGGTCGATCAGCTCCTCGCAGGCACGCCGGGAGCCCATACCGGCCCTGGCCAGCACCTTCTGGAGCCGCTCGCCCTCCTGCTCGCCGAAGGTCTTGGGGGTCTTGACCTGCGGCTTGTTGTCGTAGCGGGCGCGGTTGCGCTCCTCGATCTTGGCGTCGTACTCGCGGGGCCGTGCGGGGGCCTGGCCGCGGCCGCGCTGCTGACCGCTGCCCTTACCGCCCGGCCGGCCGCCCTGGGACGCGCCGGTACGCGGACCGCCCTTGGCACCGCCGCGGGCCGCCGCGCCCCGGGCGCCGCTCGTGCCACGGCCGCCGCGCTCGTCGCCGCCGGCGGATCCGCCCACGTCGTAGCGGCGCTCCTCGGGACGGGGGCGGCCCGCGCGCTGCTGCTTGTCGTCCCGCTTGTTGCCTGCGCCGCGGTGGTTGCCCTTACCGCCGCCGCTGCTGCTGTTCCTGCCGCTGCTTCGCATCAATGATCCGTCTGAGAGTCGCCGCTGTCGTCTACGTCGAACGACGGGATACCTTCCGGGGAGTCGCCCTCGACCGCGTCCGCCTCCGGGAGGAACGGTGCCAACTCAGGGAGCTCGTCCAGGCCGCGCAGGCCCATCCGCTCCAGAAAGTAATTCGTCGTCCTGTACAGGATCGCACCTGTTTCAGGTTCCGTCCCCGCCTCCTCCACCAGGCCGCGCTGGAGGAGCGTGCGCATCACGCCGTCGCAGTTGACTCCGCGGACGGCCGAGACGCGGGAACGGCTGACCGGCTGACGGTACGCGACCACGGCCAGAGTCTCCAATGCGGCCTGGGTGAGCCGGGCCTGCTGGCCGTCCAGGACGAAGCTCTCCACCGCGTCCGCGTACGCGGCCCGGGAGGAGAACCGCCACCCGCCGGCCACCAGCCGCAGGTCGAAGCCGCGGCCCTGCCGGGTGTAGTCGTCGGACAGCTCGCGCAGCGCCAGCGCCACCGCCCGGCGGGGCCGCTGGAGCACCCGGGACAGATGCTCCTCGGTCGCCGGCTCGTCGACGACCATGAGGACGGCCTCCAGCGCGGGCTTCAGCTCCAGCGCGGCCACGCCCAGCGCGCCGGCCGGCGTCTCCTCGGGAGCACCGCGCTCCCCGGGCCCCTGCTCGGTGCTCTCGTATCCCACGCTGCTCACGCCGGCTCCTCCTCTTCCGTCTCCGCGCGGTCCGCCGTGTCGTCCGCGTCCTGGTCTGCCGGCCCGCCTGGTTCCCGGTCGAACTCGTCGGTGACCTGGGGGGCGGCCCCCGCCACGCCCGTCCAACGGACCATGAGCGCGCCCAGCGCCTCCTCTTGGTCCAGGGCGACCACCCGCTCCCGGTAGAGCTCCAGCAGCGCCAGGAAGCGCGCGACGACGGTGAGGGTGTCCGGGGCGTCGGCGATCAGCTCCTGGAAGCCGGCCACGCCGGCCGCGCGCAGCTGCGCCATCACCACCTCGGCCTGCTCCCGGACGCTGACCAGCGGCGCGTGGATGTGGTCGACGTAGACCTGCGGTTCCGCCCGGGGCTGCATCGCCTTCACCGCGAGCTTGGCGAACCCCTCCGCCCCGATGCTGATCACGACCTCGGGCAGCAGCTCCGCGTGGTGCGGCTCCAACCCGACGGTACGGGGGAAGCACCGCGCCTCCTCGGCCAGCCGGCCGCTGAAGATCTCCGCGATCTGCTTGTACGCGCGGTACTGGAGCAGCCGCGCGAAGAGCAGGTCCCGGGCTTCCAGGAGGGCGAGGTCGGCCTCGTCCTCCACTTCGGCGACGGGCAGCAGCCGGGCCGCCTTGAGGTCGAGCAGGGTGGCCGCGACGACCAGGAATTCGGTGGTCTGGTCGAGGTCCCAGTCCGGCCCCATGGCCCGGATGTGGGCCATGAACTCGTCGGTCACCCTGGAGAGCGCGACCTCGGTGACGTCCAGCTTGTGCCGGGAGATCAGCTGGAGCAGGAGGTCGAAGGGCCCCTCGAAGTTGTCCAGCCGGAGCGTGAACCGGCCGTCCCCGCCTGCCGGGGGCGTCTCCGCGGCCCTCTCCGGCCCGTCCACGGAAGCCTCCACGGCCGTCCCCGCGGCCTCCTGTGGAGCCATCCCCGTACCCTGCACCGCCGGGGCCGCCACGACGCCCGCCACGCCCTCCACGACCCCCTCCGGGGCCGCCTCGGCGGGCGCCTCGGCGGGCGCCTCGGGCTCCGCCGCCAGAACGGCGCCCGGCCCCCTTCCAAGGGCACGGCGGGTGTGGTGCGGGGCGGGGGAAGTGTCGTCGGCGGCGGCGTCGGGCGTCGGCATGGCGGTCCAGGGTGCTGCGGTCCCGCGCCGGGGCGGGGGGCTGGTCACGGCGGGACACCCCGCCGAAGTGGCAGGCTATCCCGCCGTGCGCCGGGCACCGGCCCACAGGGCGTGTCGGACGGGCCTCAGCGGCCCCGGAGCCGCCGCACCAGGATGCTGGCGTCCCCGCGCGACTCCAGGTCGGCGAGGACCACGGCCACCGCCTCGCGGACGATCCGGCCGCGGTCGACCGCGAGGCCGTGCTCGCCGCGCAGGACCAGGCGGGCGTGTTCGAGGTCCATGAGCTCCTCGGCGGAGACATAGACGGTGATCTTCTCGTCGTGCCGTTCCCGGCCGCTGGGGCGGCGGTTGGCACCGCGCGACCGACGGCGGCCCGAGGCACCGGCCGGCGCCGCGGCCTCCCGCTCGGCGCGGACCGCCCGGTCGGCCGACGTCCGCTGCCCCGCGGGAGCCTCGGGCTCCGGCTCGCGGCCGCCGTGCTCTACCGGCGCCGCGGCGGGCGCCGTACGCGTTGCACCGGAGGCGCCGTCACCGGCCGCCGCCTCACCGTCCGGCCCGCCACCGGCCCGCCGCCGACGCGCAGCGGGGGCCTCCCCGGCCGTGTCCGGCGCGGGGTCCGACTCACCGGCCGGCGCGGGCACCCGGGCGTCCTCGCCCCCGGTGGCCGCGCTGCCGGCCGGACGGCGGGGAGTGGACGACTGCAGACCCACTCCCCCGGTCGTGCGGAACAGTTCGTCGGCTCCCGGCAGACTCACTCGGCGTGACACCGGGCGAGCACCTCCCTGGCGAGCTGGCGATAGGCCGCGGCCCCCACGGAGTTGGAGGCGTAGGTGGTGATCGGCTCACCGGCGACGGTGGTCTCCGGGAAGCGGACCGTACGGCCGATGACGGTGTGGTAGACGTGGTCGTCGAACGCCTCGACGACGCGCGCCAGGACCTCGCGGCTGTGCACGGTCCGGGAGTCGTACATCGTCGCCAGGATGCCGTCCAGCTGGAGTTCGGGGTTGAGCCGCTCCTGGACCTTCTCGATCGTCTCGGTGAGCAGCGCGACACCGCGCAGCGCGAAGAACTCGCACTCCAGCGGCACGATGACCTTGTGAGCGGCCGTCAGGGCGTTGACGGTCAGCAGGCCGAGCGAGGGCTGGCAGTCGATGACGATGTAGTCGTAGTCGGGCAGCAGCGGCTTCAGGGCCCGCTGGAGCGTCGACTCACGGGCGACCTCGCTGACCAACTGCACCTCTGCCGCTGACAAATCGATATTGCTGGGCAGCAGGTCCATGTTGGGGACCGCGGTCTTGAGCAGGACCTCGTCGGCCGACATGCCCCGCTCCATGAGCAGGTTGTAGACCGTCAGATCCAGTTCCATCGGGTTGACGCCGAGCCCGACCGACAGCGCACCCTGCGGGTCGAAGTCGACGAGCAGCACCCGGCGGCCGTATTCGGCGAGTGCGGCGCCCAGGTTGATGGTCGAGGTGGTCTTGCCGACCCCGCCCTTCTGGTTGCACATCGCGATGATCTTCGCCGGACCGTGGTCCGACAGCGGCCCCGGGATGGGGAAATAGGGAAGGGGGCGCCCGGTCGGGCCGACCCGTTCGCGGCGCTGGCGCGCGGCGTCCGGTGCGAGCGTGGCCGCGTATTCGGGGTCCGGCTCGTACTCGGCATCCGGGTCGTAGAAGTGCCCCGCGGGCAGGTCGTCGTAGTCGGCGAGACGGGCGGGTTCTCCACTGCCCCGGTCGCCGGCCATGGCGTTCACGTGTTGGCCGTCCATGCTCTGGTGGGCTGTCGTGGAAGTGCTGTGATGGGCTGCGAAGGTGTGGACCGCTACGGAGCCGACAGCCTCGCGCCCCGAGGGACCGTGGCCCCGTGCAACCGCTCCTGGCCGACCACCTCCGGGAGTAAATGTCGACTCATTCACAAGTCGTCTTACCTCCTTGGACGGGACCAGGAAACTTATCGATAGGTCAGCGTGGCACCATGCCGACGGTTGGCGACTCTATGGCGTGTCGGGCGTCCGCAGCAACACAATCCGCCGGACCCGGCCCGATGTGTCGGTAACAGAACCCCCCGATGTCAAGAGTGCACAGCGCACAAGACGGATGTTTCGGGGGTACGCGAATCGGTTAAAGGGTTACGTTCGCGGCGAGTTGAGAGCCGACCGCCCGGAGCCGCCCGCGGGGCGTGTCGCACATGCGACCGGCCGGGCCCTGTCGAGGGGGCCCGGCCGGTCGTGCGGCGTTTGACGCGTGCGGTTGACGCCTTTAGCCGAGGAGGGTGCGCAGTTCCACGTACTCCAGGCCGTGGGCCTGGGCGACCTCGGGGTAGACGACCTTGCCGTCGTGGGTGTTCAGGCCCTTGGCCAGCGCGGGGTCACGGCGCAGCGCCTCGACCCAACCGCGGTTCGCCAGCTCCACGATGTAGGGCAGCGTGGCGTTGGTGAGGGCGTAGGTGGAGGTGTTGGGCACCGCGCCGGGCATGTTGGCGACGCAGTAGAAGACCGAGTTGTGGACCGGGAAGGTCGGCTCGGCGTGCGTGGTCGGCTTGGAGTCCTCGAAGCAGCCGCCCTGGTCGATGGCGATGTCGACAAGGACACTACCGGGCTTCATCTTGGCGACGAGCTCGTTGGTGACCAGCTTCGGGGCCTTGGCACCCGGAATCAGGACCGCACCGACGACGAGGTCGGCCTCGACGACGGCCTTCTCCAGCTCGTAGGCGTTGGAGACGATCGTCTGCACCTTGGTGCCGAAGATCTTGTCGGCCTCGCGGAGCTTGTTGATGTCCCTGTCGAGCAGGGTGACGTGGAAGCCGAGGCCCACCGCGATCTGCACCGCGTTCCAGCCGGAGACGCCACCGCCGATGACGACGGCCTTGCCGGCCTGGACGCCGGGGACGCCACCGGGCAGCACGCCGCGGCCGCCGACCTGGCGCATCAGGTGGTAGGCGCCGACCTGCGGGGCGATCCGGCCCGCGACCTCGGACATCGGGGCCAGCAGCGGCAGCGCGCGGCTGGCGGTCTCGACGGTCTCGTAGGCGATCGCGGTGGTGCCGGACGCCAGCAGGGCGTCCGTGCACTCCTTGGACGCGGCCAGGTGCAGGTAGGTGAAGAGGGTCTGGTCCTTGCGGAGGCGGTGGTACTCCTCCGCGATCGGCTCCTTGACCTTCAGCAGCAGGTCAGCGGTGGCCCACACCTCGTCGGCGGTGCCGAGGATCGTGGCACCGGCGGAGGTGTACTCCTCGTTCGGGATGGACGAGCCGAGGCCGGCGTCCGTCTCGATGAAGACCTGGTGGCCGTTGCGGACCAGCTCGTGGACTCCGGCGGGCGTGATAGCCACCCGGAACTCGTTGTTCTTGACCTCGCGGGGGATGCCGACCTTCACGTCGATCACGGTCCTTGAATGAGAGCTTGCAGAAGGAATTATCCCTCATGCGATGCATGACGGAACTGACCGCGCCGGACGCGGCCCGACCAGTCTATTGAAGGACCTCGCGTTGTCTAGCCTTGCAAAGGGCCAATTTTTCGAAAGACCACTACCGATTTCGTAGGTCACTCGGGGTGCTCCTGACGCAATCGCTCCCCCGCCGCCCGGTGGAGCCGTGCCGCTGCTGGGTCACCGAGCCGCTCAAGGATCTCCGCAATCCGTAGCTGGAGGCGCGTCTCCAGCGCCCCGTCGGCCGCCGCACGGGCGAAATCGAGGGCCTCCAGGTGGCTCCGCAGCGCCTCGTCCAGCTGCCCGGCGTGCTCGTGGACCCCCGCCGCCGCCTCCGCCGCACGCGCCTGACCTGCGGAATCACCGAGCCTGCGGGAGGTACGGGCGGCCGCTCGGCAGTCCTTGAGGGCCTGCTCGTAACGGCCCGCGCGGCCGTGTGCGACGCCGATCCGGGCGTGCAGCCGGGCCGCGTCGGCCCGCTCGCCCCGGGCCAGCCGCAGCTCCAGCGCCCGCCCGTACCAGTCGGCGGCCCGGACCCAGTCGCCCAACTCGCTGTAGGTGTCGCCCAGCGACTCCAGCGCCCGCCCGGTGGCCATCGGGTCCTTCACCGACCGGGCCGCCTCCAGCGCACCCCGGTACCGGGTGAGCGCCTGCTCCATCCGGTCGGCACCGGCGTCCAGGTCGCCGAGGTTGAGCAGGGCGGCGGCCTGCTCGCGCGGCAACGGGCGCCGCGCGGCGACCCGCAGGACCAACTCGTGCAGGGCGTAGAGGTCGGGCGCGGCCGCCTCGGGGCCGTGGTGCGCGAGCAGCGCCCGGGTGAGCGCGGCGATCAACCGCCGGTCCAGCGTGTCGAGTTGACCGTCCTCGACGGCGATCCGGGCGGCGTCCAACAGGGCGCCCCGACGGGTGTACAGCCAGTGCGCGGCGGCGGCCCGGGTGGCGAAGCGCAGCGGGCGGGGCAGCTCACCGGCCTTGCGGCGGGCGGGAGAACCCTCCGGCTCGGCGGCCGCCCGGCAGGACTGGACCAGCCGTACGGTCCGCTCCAACATCCGGGCCCTGGCCAACTGGACGTCGGCCGGCCGCTCTTGCTCCCGGAGCAGCTCCCGGGAGAGCGGGACCAGGCAGCCGGGGAGCCGGTACCGGGGACCGATCGCCACATCGGCGGGCGGGGCGCCCGGCCCCTCCTCCTCGGGCAGCGGCCGCAGCAGGCCGAGCGCGACGAAGTCGTGCAGGACCGCGGCGGCGGCCGGGACCGTGCAGCCACCCAGCGCGGCGGCCGTGTGCGGGTCCACCAGGCCGTCCGGGGCGAGGGTGGCCAGCCGCAGTATCCGGGCGGCGGTCTGCGGCAGCGCGTCGTAGGTGAGGCGGAAGGCGCGGTGGAGGGGGTGGGCGCCGGCCGGCAGGTCCGGCGGCAGCGGGACGGCCAGCAGCGCCTGGCGCAGGTCGGCGACGGAGAGCTTGGGGCGGGCGGCGAGCCAGGCGCCCGCCAGTATCAGGGCCGCGGGCTGGCCGCCGCACTCCTGCGCGACGGCCTCCGCGGTCCGCGGATCGACGGTGACCCGGGTCGGTCCCGCGTAGTGGCACAGCACTTCGACCGCGGCCGCGGTGTCCAGCCCGCCCAGCGCACACGGCCGGACGTCCGAGATGCCGGTCAGCGGGCCCTGCGAGACCACCACGACCAGGCAGTCCGGGGCGTCCGGAATCAGCGGTTCGACCTCCTCGGCACCCGGCGCGTCGTCCAGCAGGAGCACCGTCCGCCGCCCGGCCAGGGCCGCGCGCACCGCCTCCGCGAGCTCGTCCTCGCCGGCGCCCGGCGGGGCGTCGGTGCCCAGCACGGCGAGCAGGTCGCGGGCGGTTCGGGAGAGGCCGGCCGGGGCGCCGTCGCGGCCGGTCAGGACGGCGCGCAATACCCCGTCGGGGTACTCGTCCGCGATCTCCCGCAGCAGCGCCTCGGCCAGGGTGGTGCGGCCGGAGCCGGGACGGCCGGCGATCAGCAGCACCCGGCTGCGGGCGCCGCGGCGGCCGGTGAGGGTGTCCAGGCCGGCCTGCCGGATGTCGGCGCGCAGCGCCTTGAGTTCATGGCGGCGGCCGGCGAATCCGGGGAGGTCGGAGCGGAGGGCGGCACCGTCCTGGCGGGGCAGCGTCGCCCGCCGTTCCCGGGCCGCCGGGCCGGGCCCGCGCGCCGCCTCCGGCGCACGGTACCCCCCGCCCACCACCTGATCCGTCACCGGTCACGCTCCCGTCCGCCTGCGCCCGCCGTCCCGCTCGCGGACGCGTACGGGAACCCTGCCGAGCGTAGTTCACGACCCGTCACGTCCCGTGTGGAGCAGGGCCGTTGGATCACTCGATCGGATCAGCCGATCATCCGACCGGGCGGCGGGCGGAGCTGCGGGCCGGGGTGGCGGCACCCGGCCCCGGGGTCAGGCTTCGAAGGGGCGGGCCGGCCAGGGCGCGTCGGCCGGCCGGAGGGCGTCCAGGCCGTCGCCGGCCTGCGCGGCGGTGAGCGCCAGCACCCCGACGACCAGGCAGTTGTTCTGCAACTCGCCGGCGAGCACCCCGCGGACCAGTTCGCCCACCGGGACCCGCGCCAGCTCCATCTCGGCCTCCTCCTCGGAGACCTCGAAGCGCTCCCCTTCGGCCTCGGCCAGCCCGCGGGCCAGGAAGACCCGCACCGCCTCGTCACTGCCGCCCGGGGTGGTGTAGACGTCGGTCAGCACCCGCCAGTCCTCGGCCTTGACGTGGGCCTCCTCGTACAGCTCGCGCTGTGCGGCGTGCAGCGGGTTCTCCCCGGGGACGTCGAGCAGCCCGGCGGGGATCTCCCACAGCTTCCGCCGCACGGGGTGGCGGTACTGGTGCAGGACCAGCACCCGGCCGGCGTCGTCGAGGGCGAGGACCGCAACCGAGCCCGGGTGGACCTGGTAGTCGCGGCTGACGGTGGCACCGTCCGGCATGACGACCCGGTCGGTGCGCACGCTGGTCTTGGCCCCGGTGAACGGCGTGGTGGTCCCGGTGACCGTCCACTCCTCCGCGGTGTCCTTGATCGCCATACGCGTCCTCCTGTGTGTACCTGTGCCAACGCGGAAACCGGGGTACCGCCTCCCGGGAGGAGGCCGTACCCCGGCAACCGTAACCGGCTGGGCGCCGCTTACTTCTTGGCGCCCGACTTCCGTGCTGCTTCCTGCCGTTCGACGGCCGCCTTCACCAGGCCGGCGAAGAGCGGGTGCGGACGGGTCGGGCGGGACCGCAGCTCCGGGTGCGCCTGGGTGGCGACCAGGTAGGGGTGGACCTCGCGCGGGTACTCGACGTACTCGACCAGCTTGTTGTCCGGGGAGGTGCCGGAGAACAGCAGGCCGGCCTTCTTCTCCAGCTCACCGCGGTAGGCGTTGTTGACCTCGTAGCGGTGGCGGTGGCGCTCCTCGACGTAGGGCTCGCCGCCGTAGACCTCGCGGACGATGGAGCCCTCGGCGAGCTTGGCCGGGTACATGCCCAGTCGCATGGTGCCGCCCATGTCGCCCTCGCCGGCGACGATGTCCATCTGCTCGGCCATCGTGGAGATCACCGGGTGGGTGGCGGCCGGGTCGAACTCGGTGGAGTTGGCGCCCTCGATGCCGGCGAGGTTGCGGGCCGCCTCGATCACCACGCACTGCAGGCCCAGGCAGAGGCCGAGCAGCGGGAGCTTGTTCTCCCGGGCGTAGGTGATCGCGCCGACCTTGCCGTCCACGCCGCGGTCGCCGAAGCCGCCGGGGACGCAGATCGCGTCGCAGTCGGCGAGCTGCGCACGGGCGCCGGCCGGGGTCTTGCAGTCGTCGGAGGTGACCCACTTGATCTTGACGCGGGCCTTGTTGGCGAAGCCGCCGGCGCGCAGGGCCTCGGTGACCGAGAGGTAGGCGTCGGGCAGGTCGATGTACTTGCCGACCAGCGCGACCTTGACCTCGTGCGCGGGGTTGTGGACCCGGTCGAGCAGGTCCGCCCACTGGGTCCAGTCCACGTCGCGGAACGGCAGGTCCAGCTTGCGTACGACGTAGGCGTCCAGGCCCTCGGCGTGCACGACCTTGGGGATGTCGTAGATCGACGGGGCGTCCGGGCAGGCGATGACCGCGGCCTCGTCGACGTCGCACATCAGCGAGATCTTGCGCTTGATGGCGGTCGGCACCTCGCGGTCGGCGCGCAGCACGATCGCGTCGGGCTGGATGCCGATGTTGCGCAGCGCGGCGACCGAGTGCTGGGTCGGCTTGGTCTTCAGCTCACCGGACGGGCCGATGTACGGGAGCAGCGAGATGTGCACGACGAAGACGTTGTCCCGGCCGACCTCGTGGCGGACCTGGCGGACGGTCTCCAGGAACGGCAGCGACTCGATGTCGCCGACCGTGCCGCCGACCTCGGTGATGACCACGTCGACGTCGTCGGTGGCCAGCCGTCGGATGCGGTGCTTGATCTCGTTGGTGATGTGCGGGATGACCTGCACGGTGTCGCCGAGGTACTCACCGCGCCGCTCCTTGGCGATCACGGTGTTGTAGACCTGGCCGGTGGTGACGTTCGCCGAGCCGTCGAGGTCGACGTCGAGGAAGCGCTCGTAGTGGCCGATGTCCAGGTCGGTCTCGGCACCGTCGTTGGTGACGAAGACCTCACCGTGCTGGAACGGGTTCATCGTGCCGGGGTCGACGTTGAGGTACGGGTCGAGCTTCTGCATCGTGACCCGCAGGCCGCGCGCCTTCAGGAGCGCACCCAGGCTGGAGGCGGTGAGCCCCTTGCCGAGCGAGGAGGCGACGCCCCCCGTGACGAAGAGGTGCTTGGTCGTCGAAGATTTGGGCGGCATGGCCAAGAGGGGGCTCCCGTGGTCGCGAGGTGGAGAGGTGCGACGGGACTTCGGTCCTGAGATTCAGGGGTGCCGTCGCTGCGGTTCGGGGGTGCCGCATTTCTGCTGGGTCCCACCGGTCCACGGGGTACCAGGCTATCAGCGACCGGGCATGGTCGCGTCCGGCCACGCACCGAAAGGGGTCCTCGACCAGGCCACCCAATCGGACCACCCCCACTCGACGTGAGCATCGCGCGGAGCACCCCCCTGCGTCGTATCCTGCTCGGACACTCGCTACGAGCCGTCCGGGAAGGCACCACCTCGGAGGTGCCCCCAGCCCGATTTCCGGTCCCGCTGCTCGGCGACGTTTCATGGGCAGGACGGACAGCACACAACGTCCCATGGGGGGCGTGACTCCAGTTCGACGGGAGATGCACGTGGCCGGGCGCATCGAGGACTACGCACTTATCGGTGATATGCAGACCGCCGCTCTCGTGTGCCGGGACGGCACGGTCGACTGGCTGTGCCTGCCCCGATTCGACTCGCCGGCGGTCTTCGCGGGGCTGCTGGGCACCGAGGAGCACGGCTTCTGGCAGCTGGGGCCGGCCGTCGCGGACGGCCCGCGGGCCGCGGACCGGCGGCGCTACCGAGGGGACTCACTCGTCCTGGAGTCCGAGTGGGACACTCCGCGCGGTACCGTCCGGGTGATCGACTTCATGCCGCCGCGGGACGGCGCGCCCCAGGTCATCCGGATCGTGGAGGGCGTCAGCGGCCGGGTGCCGATGCGGTCGGAGCTGCGGATGCGGTTCGCGTACGGCTGGGTGGTGCCCTGGGTCCACAAGGTGGACGGCCGGACCGTCGCGGTCGCCGGGCCCGACTCGGTGTGGCTGGACACCGCCGCCGAGACCTACGGCAAGGACCTGACGACGTACTCCGACTTCACGGTGTCGCCGGGCGAGCGGATCGCGTTCACGATCAGCTGGCAGCCCTCGCACCACGGGCCGCCGGCCCTGGCGGACCCGCAGGGGTCGCTGGAGGCGACCGAGGAGTTCTGGCGGGAGTGGGTCGAGCACTGCACGTACCACGGGCCCTACCGGGACGCGGTGGTGCGCTCGCTGATCACGCTCAAGGCGCTGACGTACGCGCCGACCGGCGGGATCGTGGCGGCGCCGACGACGTCGTTGCCGGAGTGCATCGGCGGGATCCGCAACTGGGACTACCGCTTCACCTGGCTGAGGGACGCGGCGATCACCCTGTCGTCGCTGCTCCGCACCGGCTACCGCGAGGAGGCCCGGGCGTGGCGCGAGTGGCTGCTGCGGGCGGTGGCCGGCGACCCGGAGAACCTCCAGATCATGTACGGCATCGCCGGTGAGCGGGAGCTCGGCGAGACCGAGCTCAAGTGGCTGCCCGGGTACGAGGATTCGCGCCCGGTACGGGTCGGCAACGGCGCCGCCGGCCAGCTCCAGCTGGACGTCTACGGCGAGGTCACCGAGGCACTGCACCTGGCGCACATGACCGGGCTGGCCCGCAACGACTACGCCTCGCTGCTCCAGATCAAGCTGATCGCGTGGGTGGAGAAGCACTGGGACGAGCCGGACGAGGGCATCTGGGAGGTGCGCGGGCCGCGCCGGCACTTCGTGCACTCCAAGGTCATGACCTGGGTCGCGGTGGACCGCACGGTGAAGCTGATCGAGTCCGGGGACGTGGACGGCCCGCTGGAGCGGTGGAAGGACCTGCGGGAGACCATCCACCGGGACGTCTGCGAGAAGGGTTACGACAAGGAGCGGAACACCTTCACCCAGTCCTACGGCTCGCAGGAGCTGGACGCGTCGCTGCTGCTGATCCCGCAGGTCGGGTTCCTGCCGCCGGACGACAAGCGGGTCATCGGCACCATCGAGGCGATCCAGCGGGAGCTGTCCACCGAGGACGGGTTCGTGCTGCGGTACCCGACGTCCGGTGAGGGGCTCGGGGTGGACGGCCTCGAAGGCGACGAGGGGGCGTTCCTGGCCTGTTCGTTCTGGCTGGCCGACGACCTGGCGATGATCGGCCGGGTGGAGGAGGCCCGCAAGCTCTTCGAGAAGCTGCTCTCGCTCCGCAACGACCTGGGGCTGCTCGCCGAGGAGTGGGACTCCAAGCTCCAGCGGCAGGTGGGGAACTTCCCGCAGGCGTTCAGCCACGTTCCGCTGATCGACACGGCGCTGCGGCTGACCGCCAGTGGGGCATACGGAGGTTGACGCCCCCTTCGGGGCGTCAACCACCCGGTGGTCTTCGCTTCGGTCGGGGTCCGGCTTTCCGCCGGGTTCCGCCGGTTAGAACGGCGTCAGGGTGAGGGTGAGCTCCTTGGGGGCATGGTCCTCTATGTAGGAGGCGAAGCCGGCGACGTCGTCGAAGGCGAAGCCGTACGCCTTGCCGTCCTGGGTCGCGGTGTGCATGGCGCGGGCGTAGTGGTTGGTGAGCGGCTGCTGGTAGAAGGCGGCCGGGTCGGTGACCGGCTGGGCGGCGTGGGTCGCCAGGGTGGAGCGGTTGAGGGCGGCGCCGAGGACGGCGGCCACCGGGCCCCGGGTGCCGTCGTTGGGGGCGGCCAGGGTGCCGTCGCAGAAGAGGACGTCGCGGGTGCTGGGGCGGGTGAAGGCCACTCCCCCGGCTGCCGCGGGAGTGACCCCCGTGCCGGGGCCGGTGAAGGTGAGCTGGTCGCCGCCGACCCGGCCGGTGAAGGTGCCGGCGTTGGTGGTGACGGTCAGGTCCTTGGCGGCGTACGCGGACCAGGCGGCGTCGATGGCCGAGGCGAAGTAGTCGGCGGCGAACAGGCCGCTGTCCAGGCCGTGGCCGGGGGCGATCACCCGCCGGTCGCCGATGACCAGGCGGTCGAAGCCCGCGGCGGCCTTGACGTCGGCGAAGATCCGGGCCCGGGCGCCGTCCTTGAGGGTGCCGGTGGTCTGGTCGCCGGAGCCGGTGAGCCGCAGCGCGAGCGGGACGCTGAACATGTCGACCATGGTGGTGTTGCAGAACATCCCGCCGGAGTTGTGGGTGAACTCGGCGCAGTCGTGCAGCACGTCGTAGTTGGGGTCGGTGGCGACCCAGCCCGCCGGGTAGGCCAGCGCGGGCTTGCCGTTGCCGTCGGCGACCGCCTTGATCTTGAGTTTGGCGCCCAGGCTGGTGTAGATCCGGCCGGACATCGGGGGCAGTTGGACGGTGGTGGTACCGGTGGCGGCGAGCGGTATCGCGTAGTCGGTGAAGCCGTCCGGGCCGTTGTCGGCGAGGGAGACGGGGGCGAGCCGGCCGTCCGGGGTGACCCGGACCTGCTGGGTGCCGTCGTTGCCGAGGATGTAGATCCAGACCGAGCCGTTGGCGTAGGCGCCGGAGTTGTTCACGAGGTGCAGCGGGAGGGTGGCCGCCGCGCGGCGGGCGGGGGTGCCGACGGCCCGGCCGGCGAGGGCGGCGGTGGCGGCACCGGCGGCGAGTCCGCCGAGGAGGGTGCGACGGGTGATCATGAGGCGGCTCCTTGTGGGGGGTGGGTGAGCGCTCTCGTTGGTACGGTCCAAGCACCCTGCCCAGGCTCCCTGGCCAACGTCAAGTGTGCGTCCAGTTAAAGGAGTTGAGCGGCAGGTCGGATGGTGTGCGTGAGCCGCCCCGGGCGACCGGCGGAGGCGATCCGGATCATGTTCCTCCGGATAGCCGTACGCGCGGTAGCGTTCGCGCCATGGGGCCGCACGGGAAGATCGAAGCCGACATCACGGTACGCAGGGCGTTGGAGCTGCCGGCGCTGCGGCGCGGCCTGCCGGAAGTGCTGGCCGGCGAGGACCGGATGGGCCGGTCGGTGCGCTGGGTGCACGCCGGCGAGGTCCCCCACATCGCCTCGCTGCTCAAGGGCGGCGAGCTGCTGCTGACCACGGGGCTCGGGGTGGGCACCCGGCCGTCCGAACAGCGCGCCTTCATCCGCAAGCTCGCGGACCGGGACGTCGCCGCGCTGGTCGTGGAGCTGGGCTCGCGGTTCGACGCCCTGCCCGCGGCGCTGGTCGACGCCGCGCGGGACTGCGGGCTGCCGCTGATCCAGCTGCACCGCGAGGTCCCGTACGTCACGGTCACCGAGGAGATCCACACCGAGATCATCAACAGCCACTACACCCTGCTGCGGCGCGCCGACGAACTGCTGCGGCGCTGCACCGGCGTACTGCTGCGGGGCGGCGGCGCCCCGGAGGTGCTGCGGCTGCTCGCCGTCTTCACCGGCAATCCGCTGTGCCTGGAGGCCCCCGACGGCAGCCCGCTGTACGCGGCCGGGCCGGAGGGCGACGACAGCGCGGCGGACGCCGATCCGCTGCTGGCCTGGGAGGGGCTGCGGGACTCCGGCGTACGCATCGAGCTGCCCGGCGGGGGGCCCGGGCCGGACGCGGTGCGCGCCCGGCTGGTGCTGCTCCCGGTGAACGGGCCGCTGGCGCCGGTGCACCGGATCGCCGCCGAGCGCGCCGCCGATCTGCTGGCCGTGGTCATGCTCCAGTCCCGTCAGGAGGAGGTGCTGGCCGCCCGCGGTCGCGGCGACTTCCTGGCCGAGTTGGCGGAGGGGCGGATCTCCGCGTCCGAGGCGCCGGCGCAGGCCCGGCTGCTGGGCTTCCGGCCGGGCACCGACCCGGTGCTGCCGGTGGTGATGCGGCTGCCGGCCGCGCTGCCCTCCCCCGGCAGTTGGGCACTGCTCGCCCAGGCGCTGCGCGAGGAACTGGCCGCCCTCGGGGTGCCCGTGCTGCTCGGCGTGCGGCCCGTGGAGGGCCGGGTGCCGCTGCTGGTGGCGCTACGGGCGGGCCAGGACCGGGCGGCGCTGGCCGACCGGGTCGCCGAGGCGCTGCGCGCCGGGGTCGTCCGGGCCGGCCTGGACCGGCCGTCGGCGCACCGCCCGGTGGTGGTGGTCGGCACGGCGGGCGACTGGGCGGCGGCCGGCCCGGGGCTGCGGCACGCGGCGGAGGCGGCGGCCGCGGCCCAGGGACTGCCGGAGGCGCCCTGGTACGACGCCCGGCGCCTGGACATCGAGCTGCTGCTGTGGCGGATGCGGGAGCACGGCGAGCAGGGGGTGCTCAGCGATTTCGTCGAGCGTGCCATCGGCCCGCTGCTGGCCCACGACCGGGGCGCCCGCCAGCCGCTGCTGCCGACCCTGGAGGCGTATCTGGCCAGCGCCGGCCGCAAGGCCGAGACCGCCCGCGACCTGAACGTCAACCGGCAGACGCTCTACGACCGGCTGGCGCGGATCGCCCAGCTGCTGGGGACGGACCTGGACGACCCGCAGACGGTACTGGGACTGCGGCTGGCGCTGCGGGCCCGGCGGCACACCTTCCGGGGCTAGCTGCACATCGACCGGGTCCAGGGCCTGCCCGGTGGATCAGACCGGCAGGCCCGGCTGCGGCGGCTGGGTCAGTTCGTCGTAGACGCTGAGTACCTGGGCGACCGTGTCGTTCTCGCTGGGCCAGCCGGCGGCCTGGGCGCGGCCGGCCGCGGCGAGCGCATCGCGGCGCGCCGGGTCGGCGAGCAGGTCGAGGACCGTGTGGGCCAGCGCGGTGGCGTCGCCGTAGCGGACCAGTGCGGCGGCCCGGCCGACCAGTTCACGGGTGCCGCCGGTGTCGGTGGCCACCAGGGGGACGCCGGCGCGCAGTGCCTCCTGGGCGATCAGGGAACGCGCCTCCCACCTGCTGGGCAGCACCACCAGGTCGGCGGCGGCGAGGAGTTCGGGTACGTCGTCGCGGCGGCCGAGCAGTTGGACGGGCAGCCGCTCGCTGTCGATCCGGCGCTGGAGCGCGGCCCGCTGTCCGCCCTCGCCCGCGATGGCGAGCAGCGGCTGGGGGTCGAGCCCGCACCAGGCGTGCGCGGCGTCCAGCAGCAGGTCATGGCCCTGGGACGGGTCGAGCCGGCCGACCGCGAGCAGCAACGGCCGGTCCACCGCGCCCAGTTCGGCGCGCTCCTTGTCGCGGCTGCGGTCGGCGTCGGCGGGGTGTCCCGCGCGACCGGGCCGGGCACGCGGGACCGCGACCGGCGCGAGGCGGGCGTCCCGGGCGCCGCGCTCACGCGCCCGGTCCACGAGGTCGGAGCAGACGCCCAGGACGACCGCCGCGGCCCGGGCCACCCGCCGCTCCATCAGGTGCACCATCCCGGCGCGGGCGCCCTCGGTGTGCGCCTTGGTGTGCCAGGTGATGACGAGGGGGACCGGCCCCCAGCTACCACCGGGGGAACCCCCGGCGCGCGGGCCGCACAGTCCGCGCAGCGCCATCGACGCGCGGAGACCGGCCCGCAGGCCGTGCGCATGGACCAGGTCGGCGTCCCAGCAGGCGCCGCGCAGGACGGTCATGCCCGCCGGATCCATCCGCGGTGCGACCGGTACGAACCGGGCGCCGGCCGCGGTGAAGCCGTACGCCTTCTCGGCCTCCGGCGGGGCGCACACGGTCACCCGGACCCCGCGGGCGACCAGTCCTTCGGCCAGCGAACGGACGTGCGCTGCGCTGCCGGCGCCGCCGCGGCCCAGCACCTGGACCGTGCGCAGCGGCAACTGCCCGTGCGGCGGGGTCGGGGGGCTGGTCACGAGGTCGGGCTCCTGGGTCGGGGGGGCGGTACGGACCGTACCGGCGGGGCGGTTTGGCACTGCGAGGTGCTGCGATGTGTCGGGGCGCGGAAACGCGCCCGGCCTGCGGGCAGGACGGGGCGGGCACGCCCTGGCACTGCGCACCGCGCCCAGGATGCCAGTCCGGCGGCGTCAATTCGGCACCGTGCGGACGCCGTTCCGGTGGGAAGTCTCACCCCCGGATCCACGGATTCACCCACATGGGCGACTTGGCGCGTGCGGGGATGACCGCCCGAACGGGGTGAACCCACCCGTCCGGTCCGTCGCCACCGCTGTCCGGAACCCGTCCTTCACTGTCCGGATCGGGTCGCTCCGGATCTCCTCACCGCCCCGGTCGCGCGGGGTGCCGGCGCGAGCGGCGGGCCCCGTCAGAGCGCCCCGGCCAGGCGGCTGACCCGGTCCCCGGCGGCCGCCGCGGCGACCAGTGCGGCGGCGTGCACGGCCAGCCCCGCCCGGCCTCCCCCACTCTCGGCTCCGCTCGAACGGGGGGACCCCCATCCGACGACGGCGGCCAGCCCGAGGGCGGCGCCGAGGGCGTGCGCCCCGGCGTCCCCGAGCATCGTGCGCTCCCCGAGATCGTCCCCGGCGACCGCGGCCGCGGCGCCCAGCGGGACGGCGAACAGCGGCCCGGCCGGCCCGCGGCGCAACAGCCCCGGTGCGGCCAGGGCCACGACGGCGCCGGCCGCCCGGCCCGGCCGGACGTCCAGGAGGTTGACCAGGTGGGCCGAGCCTGCGATCACCACTCCCGCCAGCAGCTTGTCGGCCGGACGGTCCTTGAGCAGGGCGCCGGCGGCGAGCCCGGCGGCGCCGATCCCGAAGAGCTTGACCGCCCCGCTGGTGACCTCGCCGTGCCGCAGCGCGGACAGGTGGGCCCGGAAACCGCGCCGCGGGTCCCCGGCACCGGCGAGGTCGTCGTAGCCCCCGCAGCCGCCGGCGGCCAGTACGGCCAGCGCCGCCGCACCGCGGGCCCGGGCGGACAGCCCCGGCGCGCCGGCCGCGACCAGCGCGGTGCCGAGCGCGGCCGCCGGACCGGCGTGCAGGGTGACCGTCCGGCCCGCGTAGTTCTTCCGCTCCCAACGGGCCGCGCCGCCCGGCGGCCAGCGCCGCAGCGCCCCGTAGGCCGCCCGGGTCGCGCCCGCCGCCGCGAGCAGTGCCGCGCTCCTGCCGCCGATCCCCACCGCTATGTCGCGCCCCACCGTCATATCGCTCCCCCTCGCCGGACCAGTTACCGCTACCCGCCCGTGCGGGCGGTCTCCAACAATTCCTCGGCGTGCGCGCGGGCCGTTTCGGAGTCCTCCTGGCCGGCCAGCATCCGGGACAGCTCGCGGATCCGGTCCTCGCCCTCCAGGACGGTGACGCCGCTGCGGGTCACCGAGCCGTCGTTGGTCTTCTCCACCAGCAGCTGCCGATCGGCGAACGCGGCGACCTGCGGGAGGTGGGTGACCACCACGACCTGCGCCGACTTGGCGAGCCGGGCCAGTCGCCGGCCGACCTCGACGGCCGCCTTTCCGCCGACGCCCGCGTCCACCTCGTCGAAGAGGTAGGTCGGTACGGGGTCCGAGCCGGCGAAGACCACCTCCACGGCGAGCATCACCCGGGACAGTTCACCGCCGGAGGCCCCCTTGGCGATCGGCCGGGGCGGGGCGCCCGGGTGCGGGGCCAGCAGGATCTCGACCTCGTCGGCGCCGGCCGGGCCGTACGCCACGGTGCGGCCGTTGACCTCGATGCCGGCGGCGTTCCCGGCGTCCGCGGTGTCCTCGGGGAGCTCGGTCTGGTGGATGGCGACGCTCACCCGGGCGTGCGGCATGGCGAGTTCGCCGAGTTCGGCGGTGACCGCGGCCGCGAAGTGCTCCGCGGACGCGGTCCGGGCGTCGGTCAACTGCTGGGCCAGTTCGCCGAGTTCGGCGCGGAGCGCATCGCACTCGGCGGCCAGCTCGGCGATCCGGTCGTCGTCGCCGTCGAGTTCGGCGAGCCGGGCGGCGCTCTGCTCGGACCACGCCAGCACCGCCGTGATGTCCTCGCCGTACTTGCGGGTGAGGTGGTTCAGGGCGGCGCGGCGCTCCTCCACGGCGGCCAGCCGCCGCGGATCGGAGTCCAGGCCGTCGGCGTAGCCGGCCAGTTCGGTGGCGACGTCGGCCATCAGGATGCCGAGTTCGCCGAGCCGGTCGGCCAGGGCGGCCAGATCCCGGTCGTGGCCGCGGACCGTCTCCAGGGCGCGGTGGGCGCCGGCGACCAGGGTGGTGGCGTCGATGGCTTCCGGGTCCTCGGGGTTGCCGGCCAGTGCGGCGTGCGCGACGGTCGCGGCGGAGGCCAGCGCCTCGGCGTGGCCGAGCCGTTCGGCCTCCGCCGCGAGTTCGACGTCCTCGCCGGGCAGCGGTTCGGTGGCGGCGATCTCGTCCAGGCCGAAGCGGAGCAGATCGGCTTCCTGCGCGCGTTCCCGGGCCCGGGTGGTCAGCTCGTCCAGTTCGGTGGCGACGGTGCGCAGCCGGCGGTGCGCGGCGGTGTACTTGGCGAGCGGGACGGCGACCGCGTCCCCGGCGTAGCGGTCCAGTGCCTGGCGCTGGCGGGCCGGCCGCAGCAGGCCCTGCTGGTCGGTCTGGCCGTGCACCGCGACCAGGTCGTCGGCGAGGTCGCCCAACACCCCGACCGGTACCGACCGGCCGCCCACATGGGCCCGCGAGCGGCCCTCGGCGGAGACCGTGCGGCTGATCAACAGCGCGCCGTCGTCCAGCTCCGCACCGGCCTCCTCGGCCCGTACGGCAGCGGGCGACGAGGACTTGAGGGCGATCCTGCCCTCGACCACCGCCGCCCTGGCACCGATCCGCACCAGGGCAGGGTCGGCGCGCCCGCCGAGCAGCAGGCCGAGGCTGGTGACGACCATGGTCTTGCCCGCGCCGGTCTCGCCGGTCACCGCCGTGAAGCCCGGGGACAACTCGACGACCGCGTCGTCGATGACACCCAGGGACCGGATCCGCATCTCCTCCAACACGGGTACGACCTTACGAGGTCCGGGGGCCACCCCGCGACGGCCTCCCCCACACCGGCCCCCGGACCGGGCCCCCGGACCGCCCGGACCTGCCCGGTCGCACGCCCGGGACCTGCGGAAAACCCCACCAAGGAAGCGGGTGGCCGCCGCATGGTGCCCGGCCGGGCCCGGCCGGCACGCTGACAGCGCACCGCCTCGGCGCCGTCCCGAACCCGGCTCGGCCGTCGTCCCGGCCGTCGTATCCGCTCCCGCCCCGACCCCACGAGGTACTCCCATGAGTGATCCGGCAACGCTCCGACCGGCGACCGGCCGCCACCAGGCCGGGCCCCGGGCACCCCGCCGCCCGCGCACCACGGCCCTGCTGGCCGCCGCCCTGACCGCGGTGATCGCACTGCCGGCCTGCGCCGCCCCGGCGGCCCCCGCCCACGCGGCCGGGGCGCGGGCGGCGGCGCCCTCCCTGGACGGCGTCTGGCGGACGGACGGCTACGGCACCCTCGTCACCATCAAGGGCAGCGCCCTGAAGACGTACGAGACCACCGCCGTCAGCTGCCTGTCGGGCCAGGTCACCGGCGTCCGGGCCGGCGCCCCCGGCGCGGACGGCTCGCTCCGCTTCACGGTGCCGGACTCGGCGCCGCTCACCGTGGCCCCGGTGGGCGCCGACGGCGCCCGGATGGCCTTCGCCGACAAGGCCGGCCACCACACCCTGCACCGCGCCGGGGCGCTGCCGGGGCGCTGCGGTGCCCGGCCGGCCGGCGACCCACGGGCGGTCTTCGACGTCTTCTGGCAGACGTACGCGGAGAACTACCCCTTCTTCCGGGCCAGGGGAATCGACTGGAACGCGGTCCGGGACCGCTACCGTCCCCGGATCACCGCGAAGACCACCGACGCCGAACTCCTGGCGGTGCTGCACGCGATGATCGAGCCGCTGAACGACGCGCACACCCGGGTCATCGCCGGGCCCGACCGGTGGTTCGCCGGTAAGCGCCCCGGCACCGTGCTGCCCACGCCCGAGTTCACCACCCGCGTCGACGCGGCGATCGCCGCGAACCTCGGCCCGCACACCGTCCAGCGGCACTGGGCCCAGGGCAAGCTCTCCTACGCCGATCTGCCCGGCCGGATCGGCTACTTCCGGGTCACCCAGTTCGCCAGGTACACCAAGCAGGGCGGCTACGCGGGCGAGGTCGCCGAACTCGACCGCGCCCTGGACGCGATCTTCACCAAGGCCCGCACCCAGGGCCCGACCGCGCTGCGCGGCCTCGTCCTCGACCTGCGGGTCAACGGCGGCGGCTCGGACGCCCTCGGCCTGCGGATCGCCTCCCGGCTCACCGACCGGCCCTACCTCGCGTACCGCAAGCGGGCCCGCAACGACCCCGCCGACGCGCGGAAGTTCACCACGCCCGAGCCGGTGTCGGTCCGTCCGCACCGGGGACCGGTCTACACCGGCCCGCTCGCCGTCCTCACCAGTCGGCTGACGATCAGCGCGGGCGAGACCTTCACCCAGTCCCTGACGGGCCGCTCCCCCGCACTGACCAGGATCGGCGAGAACACCCAGGGCGTCTTCTCCGACATTCTGGAGCGGGCGCTGCCGAACGGCTGGAGCTTCGGCCTGCCCAATGAAGAGTTCCTGACGGCCGACGGCCGTACCTTCGACGGACCCGGGATCCCGCCCGCGGTCCGCGCCCCGGTCTTCACCGACGCGGAGCTGTCCGCCCGGCGCGATACGGCCCTGACCCGGGCCCGGGAGCTGCTGGGGCGCGGCGGCGCGTAGCCGGAGAGCGGGTCGCGGCGGGCTGCCGGAACGTGCGGCGTCGCGCGGTCCGGCAGCCCGCTGCCGTCGTCCTAGTGCGGCGCGCCCCGCCAGCCGGCCACCGGGAGGGCGAACTTGGCCACCAGGCGGTCGGTGAAGGAGGCGTGGTGCAGCCGGGCCAGGCGGACCGGGACGGCGCCGCGGCGGACCTCGACGCGGGCGCCGGCGGGGAGTTCGACGGTGCGCCGGCCGTCGCACCACAGCACGCCGTGCGGGGTCTTGGGCTGGACCTCGACGGCCAGCACCGACCGCGGCGAGGTGACCAGCGGCTTGGCGAACAGGGCGTGGGCGCTGATCGGAACCATCAGCAGCGCCTCGACCTCCGGCCAGACGACCGGGCCGCCGGCCGAGAAGGCGTACGCGGTCGAGCCGGTCGGGGTCGCGCAGACCACCCCGTCGCCGCCGAAGCGGGAGACCGGCCGGCCGTCGACCTCGGTGACCACTTCCAGCATCCGCTCGCGGGCGGCCTTCTCCACGGACGCCTCGTTGAGCGCCCAGTCGGTGTGCACCACGGCGCCGTTGTTGCGGACCAGGACGTCGAGGGTCATCCGCTCCTCGACCTCGTAGGAGCGGGTGACGACACGGTCGACGACCTTGTCGAGGTCGTCGCGCTCGGCCTCGGCGAGGAAGCCGACCCGGCCGAGGTTGACGCCCAGCATCGGCACCCCGGACGTCCGGGCGAAGTCCGCGCCGCGCAGCAGCGTGCCGTCCCCGCCGAGGACGACCAGGAGTTCGCAGCCCTCGGCCGCGCACGGTTCGGTCGCCACGCGTTCGACCGAGTCCGGCAGCGGCAGGTCCGCGGCCTCCTCGTCCAGTACCCGCACCCCGATCCCGCTGCGCAGCAGCCCCTGGACCACGAGCTCGGCACTGCGGATGGCCGCCGGGCGGCCGGTGTGCGCGAGGAGGAACACCGTCCGCTCGGCGCGGCCGGTGTCCGGTGCTGCGCTGTCTTCAACTGCCTGGGTAGTGGTCAACTGGGCCCCTCCGCCACTGCACGGTCGACATCCGCCGGGTCGAGTGCAGGCGCCCCGGCGCGCAGCCACAGAAAGTACTCGACATTGCCCGAGGGTCCGGGCAAGGGGCTCGCGGTCACGCCGAGGACGCCCAGCCCCAGCCCGGCCGCGCGGTCCGCGACGCCGCGCACCGCCTCGGCCCGCAGCGCGGCGCTGCGTACCACCCCGCCGGTGCCCAGCCGCTCCTTGCCGACCTCGAACTGCGGCTTGACCATCAGTACCAGGTCGGCGTCGGGCGCCGCGCAGCGGACCAGCGCGGGCAGGACCAGGCCCAGCGGGATGAAGGACAGGTCGCCGACGACGAGGTCGACGGGGTGCGCGTCGATCTGATCCAGGGTCAGCTCGCGGACGTTGGTGCGGTCCTTGACGGTGACCCGCTCGTCGCTCTGCAACTGCCAGGCGAGCTGCCCGTAGCCGACGTCGACGGCGACCACGTGGCCGGCGCCGGCCCGCAGCAGCACGTCGGTGAAACCGCCGGTGGAGGCGCCGGCGTCCAACGCCCGCCGGCCTTCGACGCGCAGACCGCGCGGGACGAAGGCGGCGAGCGCGCCGGCGAGCTTGTGGCCGCCGCGCGAGACGTAGTCGGGGTCGTTCTCGTCGTCCCGGACGACCACGGCCGCGCTGGTCTCCACCTGGGTGGCCGGCTTGGTCGCGGTCGCCCCGCCGACGGTCACCCGGCCCGCGGCGATCAGCTGGCTCGCGTGCTCCCGCGAGCGGGCCAGCTTGCGGCGCACCAGCTCCGCGTCGAGACGGCGTCGTGCCACTCCTGCCACCTGTGGTTCAGCTCCTATTGATCGGGACGGCCGTGATGGTCGTGCGTCGGGGACGGTGCGGGCGGCCCGGGGTGCTGGTCGAGGGAGGCCAGCACGTCGCGCAGCCCACGGTGGACATCCTCGTACATGTCCAGGTGGCCGCTCACCGGGAGGTGGTCGGCTTCGGCCAGGCGTTGCAGGCCGGCGTCGACCGCGGCCCGGCCGGTGGGGGTCACCGCCACCCCGAGCGGCCGCGGACCGGCCGGTTCGGCGGGCGGCGGGGCCTCGGGGGCCTCCTGGGGCGCCGGCTCCGGATCGGGGGAGCCCGGCCCGGTCGCCGCCGCTGCGCCCGGGGGGCCGGGTGCCGCCGGCTCCGGGCCGTTCATCGGGTCTGCCATGCCCCCGACGCTACCCCGGCCGTGCGCCCCCGGCCGTCCGTGGCCTGGCGTATCGTCGGGCGCGATGGCAACTCTCGACCAGTGCCGCGCCGCGCTCGACCGGCTGGCCCACAACCTGTCCTCGGCGGACGGCGAGGTGCGCGGCGCCGCGGCGCTCGACCGCTCCGTCAGCTGCCGCATCACCGACCTCGACACCACCTTCGTCGGCCGGCTGGCCGAGGGCGGTCTGCGGGACGTGACCTGCGTCGCCGGGCCGCCGCCGGACAAGGCCGAGATCCGGCTGACCATGACCGGGGACGACCTGGTCGCGCTGGTGGACGGCCGGCTGAACTTCGCCCGGGCGTGGAGCAGCGGCCGGGTGAAGCTGGAGGCCGGGCTGCGCGATCTGCTGCGGCTCAGGACCCTGCTGTAGCCGACACCGGGGCCGACGCCGACGCGGCGGCCTCCCGGGGCCGGCGGGCGGCCGGGACGACCAGCGGGGTACCGGTCTCGGGGTCGTCGATGATCCGGCAGTCGATGCCGAAGACCCGGCTCACCAGGTCGGCGGTGACGATGTCCGACGGCGCGCCCTCGGCGATCACCTCGCCGTCCTTGAGGGCGATCAGGTGGGTGGCGTAGCGGGCCGCCTGGTTGAGGTCGTGCAACACCGCGACCAGGGTGCGGCCCTGTTCCTCGTGGAGGCCGGCGCACAGATCCAGGACCTCGATCTGGTGCTGGATGTCGAGGAAGGTGGTCGGCTCGTCGAGGAGGAACAGCGGCGTCTGCTGGGCCAGCGCCATGGCGATCCAGACCCGCTGCCGCTGTCCGCCGGAGAGCTCGTCGACGTACCGGTCGGCCAGTTCGGCCACACCCGTCGCGGCCATCGACTCCCCGACGATCCGCTCGTCCTCGGCCGACCACTGGCGCAGCAGTCCCTGGTGCGGGTAGCGGCCGCGGGCCACCAGGTCGGAGACGGTGATGCCGTCCGGGGCGATCGAGGACTGCGGCAGCAGCCCCAGCGTCCGGGCGACCTGCTTGGCCGGCAGGGCGGAGATCTTCTGCCCGTCGAGCAGCACCGCGCCGGCGGTCGGCTTGAGCATCCGCGACAGCGCGCGCAGCAACGTGGACTTGCCGCAGGCGTTGGGGCCGACGATGACGGTGAAGGAGTGGTCGGGGATGGTGACCGAGAGGTTCTCGGCGATGGTCCGCTGGTCGTAGGCGAGGGTGACGTTCTCGGCCGCGAGACGGCTCACTACAGGGCTCCTGGGGTGGTGGGGGTGGTCGGTTCGCTGAGGCTGCCGGGGGCGCCGGGGGTCGCGTTGAGGGGTGCCCGGCCGCTCGCTCATACGCGTCCCGCCTTCCGCTCGATGACCAGCAGCCACAGCAGGTAGCCGCCGCCGAGGGCGCCGGTCGGCACGCCGACCGGCAGTTGGTCGGCGGCGAAGAGCCGCTGGGCGGCCCAGTCGGCGGCGACCAGCAGGGTGGCGCCCATCAGGGCGGCGGGCCGGAGGTCGGGGCCGGGCGAACCGGTGAGTCGGCGGGCGAGTTGGGGCGCGGTGAGGGCGACGAAGGCGGCGCCGCCGAAGGCGAACCCCACGTAGCCCGAGAGCGAGGTGACGCCGAGGAAGCCGATGGCGGAGACCACCGCGGCCGAGGCGCCGGCGTTGATGCCGAGGACACCGGGGTCGGCGAGCGGGTTGCGGGTGAGCGCCTGCATGACGGTGCCGGCGAGGCCGAGGGCGGCGCCGGCGAGGAGGACGACGGATGCGCCCCACCCCGCGGCGCGGACGGCGGGCCGCCGCCCCGGTGCGGTGGGGGTCGTCGCCGCGTCGGGGGGACTGCCAACGGGGGGACTGTCTACCAACACGCGAGTTAGGTTAGCCTACCCTCACAAGCAGTCGATCTACCGGCCCGACCGGTTCGACGCGTCCACCCTGCCCGTTGGAGGCCCGCCGCCTCCGGAGAGAAGCACCACCACCATGCAGACCCTCCGAAGCGTATCCCGGTCCCGACGCGGCATCCTGACCGCGGGCGGCGCCGTCGGCATCGGCGCCCCGCTCGCCGCCTGCGGGGGCGGCAAGGAGTCGGAGGGCTCCGTGAGCGGCGGCGGCAAGGGCGGCTACTTCGAGAACCTGAGCCGGGAGAACGCCGACAAGTACCAGGTCGACGGGCTCCCGCTGGACAACCGGACCGCCACCCTCCAGCCCAAGGACCTGGCCGCCAAGCCGTCCTGGAACAGACTCCCCGCCGTCAAGGCCGGCCAGATCGCCCCCTGGTCCAGCGAGCCGCGCTTCTCCTACGCCGGCGCCGCACCGCTCATCGAATCGCTCGCCCGGGCCATCGAGCACGCGAAGAAGGTCACCTGACGCACCACCGGGCCGACCCCGCTGCCGGCCCGGACCGCCCACCAGCCCGTACCGACCCGGGAGGATCCCTCATGACCGCGACCGCCGCCCCCACCACCGCGCCGTTCCGCTTCTTCGACGTCCAGGTCGTCCGCACCCGGCGGCTCGGCCCGTCCATGGTCCGGATCACCTTCACCGGCGAACGGCTGGACGAACTGGCGTCCGGCGGCCGGGACCAGCGCTTCAAACTGTTCCTCCCGCAGCCTCACCAGACCGCACCGGTCTTCGAGGACACGGGGGACGGCTGGTACACCGCCTGGCGGGCCCAGGACCCGGCCGAGCGCCCCGTGATGCGCTCCTACACGATCCGCGAACAGCGCCCCGACCCGTGCGAGTTCGACGTGGACTTCGCGCTGCACGGGGCCGACGACCCGGCCTCCCCCACTCTCAACTCCGTTCGAGCGGGGGGACCCCCGTCCAGCAGCGGCCCGGCCAGCCGCTGGGCGGTCCGGGCCCGGCCGGGCGACCGGCTGACCGTCCTCGCCCCGGCCGTCGAGGACAACGGCGGGGTGGACTTCCGGCCACCGCCCGGCACCGACTGGATCCTGCTGACCGGCGACGAGACCGCCCTCCCTGCCATCTCCGGGATCCTGGCCTGGCTCTCCCCCGGCACCGTGGCCAAGGTGTGGATCGAGGTCGGGCACGAGGGCGACCGGCAGGCGCTGCCGACCTTCGCCGACGCCGAGGTCACCTGGCTCGTCCGGGACCCGGCGGCGGCCGGCCACGGCGCACCCGTCCTGGACGCGCTGCGCGCCGCCGACCTGCCCGAGGGCACCCCGTACGCCTGGATCGCCGGCGAGGCCGGCTCCGTCAAGGCGGTGCGCCGCCACCTCGTCGGGGAGCGCGGCTTCCACCGCCGCGCGGTGAAGTTCACCGGCTACTGGCGGCGCGGCGCCACCGAGGAGGACCTGATCGCGGAGCTGACCGCGGCGGCGGCCGCCGCCGGCCAGGAGTGAGCCACCCCGCCCACCGCCCCGACGCGCGGCCCTGCCGCTCCACGCGGCAGGGACCGCCCGACGGCCCCGACACCCTCTCCTAACGCCCCGTCACATACCGAGCCGGTGCAGCGCCTTGGTCGCGTCCGCCCGGCAACTCCCGGCGCCCGCCGCGGTCCAGGCCGCCGCGCACAGCGCCCGCAGCCCGTCCAGCGGCTCCCCCTCGCCGTCCAGAACCAGTTCGTCCCCCGCCGCCTCGGCCCGCCAGCCGCCGCAGCCGAAACCGGTGCCGTCCGCGGTCACCTCCGGCTGCGGCCGCAGCAGCCCGCGCAGGTCCGCGTCCACATACGTCGGCCGGTGCTCGGGCGGCGCGGCCAGCAGCGCGGCCGGGGTGGTGACGCCGGTGAGCACCAGCAGGGAGTCCACCCCACCGTTCCACGCGCCCTCGATGTCGGTGTCGAGCCGGTCCCCGACCACCAGCGGCCGCCGCGCACCGGTCCGCAGCACCGTCTCCCGGTGCATCGGCGGCTGCGGCTTCCCCGCGACCTGCGGCGCCCCGCCGGCGGCGATCCGCACCACCTCCACCAGCGCGCCGTTGCCCGGCGCGATCCCCCGCTCCTTGGGGATGGTCAGGTCGGTGTTGGACGCGAACCACGGCACCCCGCGCTGCACCGCGTACGCGGCCTCGGCCAGCCGCTCCCAGTCCAGCGTCGGGTCGTAGCCCTGGACCACCGCCGCCGGATCGTCGTCCGCCGACCCCACCGGCACCAGCCCGCGCTCACGCAACGCCACCCGCAGCCCCTCGCCCCCGATGGCCAGCACCCGGGAACCGGCCGGCACCTGCTCGGAGATCAACCGGGCCACCGCCTGCGCCGAGGTGATCACATCCTCCGCGGTCGTCGGCAGACCGAATCCGGACAGCTGGTCGGCGACCGCCTGCGGAGTCCGGGCCGCGTTGTTGGTCACGTACGCGAGGTGCATGCCGCCCTCGCGCGCCGTGGTCAGCGACTCCACGGCATGCCCGATGGCCCGTCCGCCGGCGTAGACCACCCCGTCCAGATCCAGCAGCGCCGTGTCGTACGCCTCACTCAACGCGCGCCGGCACCCGTCGGGCCCGCGCCGCTCGCTCCCGCCCGCCCGACGCCGCTCGCTCCCGCCCGCCCAACGCTGCTCGCTCCCGCCCGCCCAACGCTGCTCGCTCCCGCCCGCCCAACGCTGCTCGCTCCCGCCCGCCCACCCGGCGATCTGCTCTTCCATGCCGTCCCGCTCCTCGCTCCTCCGTGCCGTACGGAAGGTCCGCCCGCCCGCCGGGACGGACCTTCGCCCGGCCCCACCGGGTCGGTCCGTCCGCCGCCGCGCGGCTCTCGATGTTTCCGGCCGATTCACGGCCGCTCCCCCGATCATCCCGCACCCCCTCCAGGCATAGCATTCTTCAATGACCAGTTCCGACGGCCTCCGCCTCCTCCCGTTCCGCGGCCTGCGCTACGCCCCGGACCGGGTCAGCAGCCTCACCGCGGTCACCTCCCCGCCCTACGACGTCGTGGTCCGCCCGGACGGGGTCCGCGAGTTGGAGACCTCCGACCCGTACAACATCGTCCGGCTGATCCTGCCGCACGCCGTGGAACCGGCCACCCGCCACCGCCAGGCCGCCGAGACCCTGCGGCGCTGGCGCGCGGAAGGCATCCTCACCCCGGATCCGGAACCCGCGCTGTACGTCTACGAGCAGCGCGGCGGCGACGTCCTCCAGCGCGGCCTGATCGGCGCGCTCCGACTCGACGGCCCGGTACTGCCGCACGAGGACGTCATCCCGGAGGTGGTCGAGGACCGGGCCGCCCTGATGGGTGCCGCCGCCGCCAACTTCGAGCCGCTGCTGCTGTCGTACCGCGGTCAGAACACCGCGAACGGCGCCACCGCGGTCATCGAACGCACCGTCCTGCGCACCCCACTGCTCGCCACCACCACCGAGGACGGCTTCGCGCACCGCCTGTGGGCGGTCACCGACCCGGCGGAGCTGGCCGCCGTGGACGCGGACCTGGCCCACCGCCGGGCCCTGATCGCCGACGGCCACCACCGCTGGGCGACCTACCAGCGGCTCCACGAACAGCGGCCGGACGCCGGGCCGGACTCCCCCTGGGCATCCGGGCTGGTGCTGCTGGTCGACACCGCCCGCTATCCGCTCCAGGTCCGGGCGATCCACCGGGTGCTGCCGCACCTGCCGCCGGCCAAGGCACTGGCGGACCTGGCCGGCGCGTTCCGGGCCCGCCGGCTGCCGGGCGAGATGTCCGCCGCGCTGGAGGCACTGGCGGAGACCCCGGGCAACGCCTTCGTACTCTCCGGCGGCCCGGACTCCTTCCACCTCCTGGACCGCCCCGACCCCGGGCTGCTCGACCGGGCGGTCCGCACCGACCGGCCCGAGGCGTGGCGTCAACTGGACGCGACGGTGCTGCACTCCGTCCTGCTGGACGAGGTCTGGCGGATCCCCGACCACCCGTCGGACATCGGCTACCTCCACCACGCCGAGGCGGCGGTGGCGCAGGCCGCCCGGCACGGCGGGACGGCCGTCCTGATGCGCGCCACCTCGGAGGAAACGGTCCGTCAACTCGCCGAGCAGGGCGTGACGATGCCCCGCAAGTCCACCTCGTTCGGCCCCAAGCCGGCGACCGGTCTGGTGCTGCGCACGCTGGACGACGAAGGGAGCTGATCCTCCCCCCTGCCGCCCGGGAGGCGCGGGAAGTACCCCCAGGTCCGGCCCGGGCCGGGGGCCCCGCACCCAACCGGTGATCCAGTTAGGTTAGGCTTACCTCACTGCGTCACCGGGCGGGCTCTCCTGCCCCTGTGCACACGTCCGCACCCTGCACAGGACGCGGTTGACCCCGCTCCAGGGAGGGCACTTCATGAGTCGCCTCGCGCACTCCGCCGAGGATCCGGCCGACAGCCGTACCTATCTCCTCAACAACCACACCGCCGACCGCTACCGCGCCGCCGTAAGCGAGAGCGTCACGCGGATCAGCGACCGGATCGCCACCACCGACCGCCCCTTCACCGGCGTCTCGGTCGACGAACTGGCGCCCACCGTCGACGCCGTGGACCTCGACACCCCGCTCCACGACCCGGCCGCCGCCCTGGACGAACTGGAGCAGGTCTACCTCCGCGACGCGATCTACTTCCACCACCCGCGCTACCTCGCCCACCTCAACTGCCCCGTGGTGATCCCCGCCCTGGTCGGCGAGGCGGTGCTGTCCGCCGTCAACTCCTCCCTCGACACCTGGGACCAGAGCGCCGGCGGCACCCTCATCGAACGCCGCCTGATCGACTGGACGGCCGCCCGGATCGGCCTCGGCGCAGCCGCCGACGGCATCTTCACCAGCGGCGGCAGCCAGTCCAACCTCCAGGCCATGCTCCTCGCCCGGGACGAGACCTGCCGCCGCGAACTGGCCCGCCAGGGCTCCCCCGAGGACGCCCAACTCACCGACCTCCTCCCCCGGCTGCGCATCCTCACCTCCGCCTGCAGCCACTTCAGCATCCGCAAGTCCGCCACCCTGCTCGGCCTGGGCGCGGAGGCCGTCATCGCCGTACCGGCCGACGACACCAAGCGGATGCGCACCGACGCGCTCGCCACCGAACTGGAGCGCTGCCGCCGCGACGGCCTGATACCCATGGCGATCGTCGCCACCTCCGGCACCACCGACTTCGGCTCCATCGACCCGCTCCCGGCGATCGCCGACCTGGCCGCCCGGTACGGCGCCTGGATGCACGTGGACGCCGCCTATGGCTGCGGCCTGCTGGTCTCCCGCCGCCGCGACCTGCTCGCCGGCATCGAGCGCGCCGACTCGGTGACCGTGGACTACCACAAGTCCTTCTTCCAGCCGGTCAGTTCCAGCGCCGTCCTGGTCCGCGACCGCAGCACGCTCCGACACGTCACCTACCACGCGGACTACCTCAACCCGCGCCGGATGGTCGAGCAGCGCATCCCCAACCAGGTCGACAAATCGCTCCAGACCACCCGCCGCTTCGACGCCCTCAAACTCTGGCTGACCCTGCGCACCATGGGCGCCCAGGGCATCGGCGAACTCTTCGACGAGGTCATCGACCGGGCCGCCGACGCCTGGAAACTGCTGCACGACGACCCGCGCTTCGAAGTCGTGGTGGAACCCCAGCTGAGCACCCTGGTCTTCCGCTACCTCCCCGGCGGCACCCAGGACCCCGAGCTCACCGACCGGGTCAATCTGCACGCCCGGGAAGCCCTCTTCGCCTCCGGTGCCGCGATCGTCGCCGGCACCAAGGTCGACGGCCGGCACTACCTCAAGTTCACCCTGCTCAACCCGGAGACCACGCTCGACGACATCGCCACCGTCCTCGACCTGATCGCCGAGCACGCCGGCCGCCACCTGGCCGAGCAGCCCCAGGCCGGCCCGCCCGCACCGGCCCTCAGCGCCCGCTGACCTCCCCACCGACCGACCATCTCCGGAGAGACCCCCGTGACCGTCCCCCACGACGCCCCCTATGACTTCCTCGCCATCGGACTCGGCCCCTTCAACCTCGGCCTGGCCTGCCTGACCGCGCCCATCGAGGAGCTCAACGGCCTCTTCCTCGACGACCGGCCGGGCTTCGACTGGCACCCCGGCATGATGCTGGAGAGCAGCCACCTCCAGGTCCCGTTCCTGGCCGACCTGGTCACCCTCGCCGACCCCACCTCGCCCTTCTCCTTCCTCAACTACCTGAAGGAATCGGGCCGGATGTACTCCTTCTACATCCGCGAGAACTTCTATCCGCTGCGCGCCGAGTTCAACGACTACTGCCGCTGGGCCACCGGAAAACTCGACACGGTCCGCTTCTCCCACAAGGTCACCACCGTCGAGTACGACGAGACCGCCGAGGTCTACGTCGTCCACGCCGACCACCAGGGCGAGAAGCACACCTTCCGGGCCCGCAAGCTCGTCCTGGGCACCGGCACCCCGCCGCACCTCCCCGACGCCTGCCGCGACCTGGGCGGCGACGCGCTGCACAACGCCGGCTACCTGGACGCCAAGCCCGCCCTCCAGGCCAAGGACAGCATCACCATCGTCGGCAGCGGCCAGAGCGCCGCCGAGATCTACTACGACCTCCTCCAGGACATCGACGCCCACGACTACCACCTGACCTGGGCCACCCGCTCCCCCCGCTTCTTCCCCCTCGAATACACCAAGCTCACCCTGGAGATGACCTCCCCGGAGTACGTGGACTACTTCCACGCCCTCCCCCCGGCCACCCGCGACCACCTCAACGCCTCCCAGAAGCACCTCTACAAGGGCATCGACTCGGAGCTGATCAACGACATCTTCGACCTGCTCTACCAGAAGCGGCTGGCCGGCCCGGTCCGCACCCGCCTGCTCACCAACTCCGGCCTCCAGCAGGCCCGTTACGACGAGGCCACCAGCACGTACACCCTCGGCCTGCGGCAGGAGGAGCAGGGGCGGGACTTCACCCTCACCACCCAGGGCCTGATCCTCGCCACCGGCTACCGCTACCGCGTCCCCGACTTCCTGGACCCGGTCCGCGACCGCATCGCCTGGGACGCCGCCGGCCGCTACGACGTCGCCCGCAACTACAGCATCGACACCGCCGGCCGGGGCATCTACGTGCAGAACGCCGAACTGCACACCCACGGCTTCGTCACCCCCGACCTCGGCATGGCCGCCTACCGCAACTCCTGCATCATCCGCGAGCTGCTCGGCCGCGAGTACTACCCGGTCGAAAAGGCCATCGCCTTCCAGGAGTTCGCCGCCCCGGCCGGTCCGCACCACCCGATGGAGATATCCGCATGAACACCCCCGCCTTCGCCCGCACCGACCCCGCGCTGGGGGAGTTCACCCTGCGGCCCGTCGACCCCCTCGCCGACGCCCCCGTCCTCCACTCCTGGGTCACCCACCCCAAAGCCGTCTTCTGGCTGATGCAGGACTGCGACCTGGCCGCCGTCGAGAAGGAGTTCACCCGGATCGACGCCGACCCGTACCACGACGCCTTCCTCGGCCTGCGCAACGGCACCCCGGCCTTCCTCATGGAGCGCTACGACCCCGCCCACCGCGAACTGGTCGGCATCCACGCCGCCCGCCCCGGCGACATCGGCATGCACTTCCTGACGGCCCCCACGGACACCCCCGTCCACGGCTTCACCCACGCCGTCCTCACCACCGTCATGGACATGCTCTTCGCCGACCCCGCCGTCCAGCGCGTGGTGGTCGAACCGGACACCCGCAACACCGCGGTCCACGCCCTCAACGAGGCCGTCGGCTTCGAGGTGGTCCGCACCGTCTCGCTCCCCTCCAAAGACGCCTACCTCAGTACCTGCACCCGCGACCAGTTCCTGGCCACCCGAGGAGACCGCTGATGTCCGCCCCCACCGCCCCGCACCAGCCCGCCCAGGACGCCGTCGCCCACCTCACCCCCGACCTGTGGGCGCGCGCCAACCGCGCCCTGGTCCGCAAGGCACTCGCCGAGTTCGCCCACGAACGGCTGCTGACCCCCGAGCCGCTGGACGACCCGGACCGCTACGCCGTACGCAGCGACGACGCCACCACCACCTACCGCTTCACCGCCCGCAGACAGGCCCTCGACCACTGGCAGATCGCCCCGGACAGCATCACCCGCCACCGCGACGGCACCCAACTCCCCCTGGACGCCCTGGACTTCATCACCGAATTCCACACGTCCCTGGGCCTGTCCCCGACCGTCCTCCCGGTCTACCTGGAGGAGATCAGCTCCACCCTCTCCGGCACCGCGTACAAGCTCGCCGGCAAGGCCCCCACCGCCGCCGAACTCGCCACCGCCGGCTTCCAGGCCGTCGAGACCGGCATGACCGAGGGCCACCCCTGCTTCGTCGCCAACAACGGCCGCCTCGGCTTCGGCGTCCACGAGTACCACGCCTACGCCCCCGAGGCCGCCGCCCCGCTGACGCTGATCTGGCTGGCCGCCCACCGCGACCACAGCACCTTCACCGCCGGCGCCGACCTCGACTACGACACCCTCATCGGCGCCGAACTGCCGGCCGAGACCCGCAGCCGCTTCACCACCACCCTCACCGAACTCGGCCTCGACCCGGACGCCTACTACTTCTTCCCCACCCACCCCTGGCAGTGGTGGAACAAGCTCTCCGTCACCTTCGCCGCCGAGGTCGCCCAGCGCCGCCTGGTCTGCCTGGGCCCCGGCGACGACCAGTACCTCGCCCAGCAGTCCATCCGCACCTTCTTCAACACCACCAGCCCCGAGAAGCACTACGTCAAGACCGCCCTCTCGGTCCTCAACATGGGCTTCATGCGCGGCCTCTCCTCCTCCTACATGGAAGCCACCCCGGCCATCAACGACTGGCTGGCCCGCCTGATCGACGCCGACGACACCTTCCGGGCCGCCCGCTTCTCGATCATCCGCGAGCGCGCCGCCATCGGCTACCACCACCGCCAGTACGAGGCCGCCACCGACAAGGGCTCCCCGTACCGCAAGATGCTCGCCGCCCTCTGGCGGGAGAGCCCGGTCCCCACCCTCGCACCGGGCCAGCAGCTGGCCACCATGGCCTCCCTCCTCCACGTGGACCGCGCCGGCGACTCCTTCGCCGCCGCCCTCATCGCGGAGTCCGGCCTGGCCCCCGAGGTGTGGCTGCGCCGCTACCTCGACGCCTACCTCACCCCGGTCCTGCACTCCTTCTACGCCTACGACCTGGTCTTCATGCCGCACGGCGAGAACGCCATCCTGGTCGTCGAGGACGGCGCGGTGGCCCGCGTGATCTTCAAGGACATCGCCGAGGAAATCGCCGTGATGTCCGCCGACGCGGTCCTGCCCCCCACCGTCGAACGCATCCGCGCCGACGTCCCCGAGGACAAGAAGCTGCTCTCCGTCTTCACCGACGTCTTCGACTGCTTCCTCCGCTTCCTCAGCGCCACCCTCGCCGACCTCGACGTCCTCGACGAGGACACCTTCTGGCGCACCGTCGCCGCCACCGTCGCCGACTACCAGGCGGCCCACCCCCACCTCGCCGACAAGTTCGCCGAGTACGACATCTTCGTCCCCGAGTTCGCCCTGTCCTGCCTCAACCGCCTCCAGCTGCGCAACAACGAGCAGATGGTCGACCTCCAGGACCCGGCCGGCGCCCTCCAACTCATCGGCACCCTCCACAACCCCTGCCCCCGGTCCGCCCCCTCACCCCCCCCCCCCCCCCCCCCCACCCCGGGGGGGGCCCCCCGGGCCCGCCCCTTCTCTGTTACTCCGCTATCGGCCGCAACGACTACTCGGCCTTCTCGGACCCCTTACCGGACTCCGCGTCCCCCGCGGCCTCGCCCGCGTCTGCGCCCGCTTCCGCGTCCGCTTCCTCGTCCAGCGCGTCGGTGAACTGCACCCCGTCCAGCTCGGCCAGCCGGTCCGAGGCATCCGTGGTCCCGGCCTGATCGGCCTCCAGCGCCCTGGCGAACCAGTCCCGCGCCTCGCCCTCGCGCCCGACCTCCAGCAGCGCATCCGCATACGCGTACCGCAGCCGCGCCGTCCACGGGTGCACCGCACTCGACGCCAGCTCGGGGCTCTGCAGCGTCACCACCGCCGCGTCCGTCTGGCCCATGTCCCGCCGGGCCCCGGCCGCGACCAGCCGCATCTCGACCTGCCCGGCCCGGTCCAGCTTCTGCACCTCGGGCTCACCGGCCATCGCCAGCGCCTTCTCCGGCCGCCCGAGCCCACGCTCGCAGTCCGCCATGACCGGCCACAGCTCCGCACTGCCGGTCATCCGCCGCGCGGCCCGGAACTCCTTCAGCGCCTCGCCGTACTTCCCGGCCCCGTACGCCGCGAAGCCGGCGGCCTCCCGCACGGCCGCGACCCGCGACGCCAGCCGCAGCGCCACCCGCGAGTACTCGTACGCCGTCTCCGGTTCCTCGTCGAGCAGCCGCGCGACCATCACCAGGTTCTTGGCGACGTCCTCGGCCAGCGTCTTCGGCAGGCTCAGCAGCTCCTGCCGCACCGCCTTGTCGATCTCCTCGCCGGTCACGTCCTCCGGAATCGGCAGCCGCTTGATCGGCTCCCGGTCCCGGTCCCGGTCCCGCCGCTCGTCCCGACGGTCATCCCGCCGCGGCCCGTCCCGACGGTCATCCCGGCCACGCCCACCGCCGTACGGCCGCCGCGCGCCACGCTCGTCATCCCTACGGAAGCCCCCGCGGTCGTCGTCCCGCCGGAAACCGCCACCGCGCTCATCGTCCCGCCGCGGCGCCCGCGACCGGTCATCCCTACGGAACCCACCACGGTCATCGTCCCTACGGAACCCACCACGGTCGTCATCCCTACGGAAGCCGCCCCGGTTGTCATCCCGCCGGAACCCGCCCCGGTCGTCCCGCCGCTCGGGCCGGTCGTCACGCCGGAACCCACCACGGTCATCACGCCGCTCGGGCCGGAACCCCCCACGGTCACCACGCTCTCCACCGCGGTCATCCCGCCGGAAGCCCCCGCGGTCATCGTCCCTACGGAAGCCGCCCCGGTTGTCATCCCGCCGGAACCCACCGCGGTCGTCCCGCCGCTCGGGCCGATCGTCACGCCGGAACCCACCGCGCTCGCCCCCACGCTCATCCCGCCGGAAGCCCCCGCGGTCATCGTCCTTACGGAAGCCGCCCCGGTTGTCATCCCGCCGGAACCCGCCCCGGTCGTCCCGCCGCTCGGGCCGATCGTCACGCCGGAACCCACCACGGTCATCCCGCCGCTCGGGCCGGTCATCCCGCCGGAACCCACCGCGCTCGCCCCCACGCTCATCCCGCCGGAAACCTCCACGGTCATCGTCCCTACGGAACCCACCGCGGTCACCGTCCTTACGGAAGCCGCCCCGGTCGTCGTCTCGCCGGACACCGCCCCGGTCGTCCCGCCGCTCCTCGCGCCGGAAACCCCCACGGTCACCACGCTCACCACCGCGGTCATCCCGGCGGAAACCACCACGGTCACCGCCGCGCTCGCCACGGTCATCGCGCCGGAAACCACCGCGCTCACCGCCACGGCTATCCCGGCCGTCCCGGCTGTCGCGGCTGTCGCGGCTGTCGCGGCTGTCGCGGCTGTCGCGGCTGTCCCGCCGCGGCCCCCGGTCATCCCGCCGGAAACCACCACGGTCGCCGTCGTCGCGCCTCGGCCGGCGCTCCGAACGATCGTCGGAAGAGTTGGTGGACATCGACGTGACTCCTGTCTTCGTTACTGCATTCATTCTCACGCACCGATCCGTTCGGCGCGCTCCGGCAAAGCAAAAAGGACCCTTGGTCCCAGCTGAACGCTGGGACCAAGGGTCCTTGAAAGATTGTTCGGCGGCGTCCTACTCTCCCACAGGGTCCCCCCTGCAGTACCATCGGCGCTGAAAGGCTTAGCTTCCGGGTTCGAAATGTAACCGGGCGTTTCCCTAACGCTATAACCACCGAAACCCATTCGGGTTCTAGCGAACAAGCACACTCTTCAATTAAAGAAGTTGAACTGGTTCAACCGACGCTGCGACTGTTCGCAACCCGGGAACCACACAGTGGACGCGAGCAACTGAGGACAAGCCCTCGGCCTATTAGTACCAGTCAACTCCACACCTTACGGCGCTTCCATATCTGGCCTATCAACC
>NZ_JBHVQS010000017.1:0-142037 GCF_042886435.1 Streptomyces sp. NPDC058000 | reverse complement strand
AGGACCCCAAGCCATTCATCTGGACCAAGACGGCCGAGGAGATCCTCGACTCCCTCGCCCGTTTCTGCCGACGAATCTCCGGCGCAGGACACTAGGCAGTGTCCGACGGGTCGCGTGGTGGGACTCATGCTGGCCTTGGTGTGGTCCCGCACCGGCTATCGGGACGCACGGCTCTGCCCGGGACGTGGTCTCGGGCGCGCCAGGACCAGCGCCTTGCGGTGCACGCCGCTCGTTCGGGTGGTTGATGTGCCGAGTGGATCTGCGGGGTTCGCACTTGGCTCTTAGCTGGCTGGGACTGAGTGAACTGGCCTACAGAACGAGGTAGTTGGTCTTGATTCGTCATGTGCTTCGAACCTTGCTCGTCGCGCCCTTGGTGGCGGGCACCCTGTGCACCGTGTCGCCGCCCGTTCAGGCGGACAGCACGACGTGCGGGGAGAGGACCTGCCGTGCGGAGTTCACAAACAACTGGGGGTACACCGAGTTCACCGTGCCGGCCGGTGTCGAGTCCATCACCATGTACGTGTGGGGTGCCGGCGCCGGTGGCGCCGGTGGTTCCACCGGCGGTGGTGGCGGTGGTGGTGCGGGCGGCGGTGCGGGCGGCAACGGCGGCTCCAGCGGCGGCTACGCCTTCGGCAGGGTCAAGGTGCACCCCGGGCAGAAGCTGAAGGTGTCTGTTGGCACGGGCGGAGAGGCCGGCACCGCCGCCCGGGTGAGCAGCCATGGCGGGGCAGGCTCCGAGGACGAGGACGGGAAGGCCGGGCAGGACGCCTACCGCCCCGGCGCGGGCGGCATCGGCGGCGGCTCCAAGATCACCGACATCAAGTCCCGCCGCTGGCTGCTCGCCGTCGACGGCAGCTCCGCTGGCCATCCCGGCGCCGGCGGACACGGCGGCAAGGGCGGCTGCGCCGGCCATACGTTGCCCAACTGCGTCGAGGAGCCCCCCTACCGCTACCGCGGTGGTGACGCCGGTGCGCCCGGCGGTGGCGGTGCAGCCCAGCCCGCAGGTGACGGAGGGGCCTGTGGAACCGTCGGCGAGGGAGTCACGGGCGCCTGCTACGACTCCAGGGCCGGCGGTCAGGGCCAGAACGGCAGCCAGGGCACGGTCGGCACACGCGGCGGCGACGGCAGCATCGGCCTGCAGGGCCAGCCGGGCGGAGAGGCCGGTGAACCCGGCAAGGGTGCCGCCGGCGGCACGGGCGGCCAGGGTGGCAAGCCCCAATACACCGACATCGCACCCCCGGAGAACGTGGGCCTGGGCGGCGCCGGCGGTACGGGCGGTACGGGCGGCGACGGCGGCAAGGGTGGGCGCGGCGGGGTCGGGATCAACCGCCGCCCCGAGGGCAGTGGGCAGGCCGGGCACGGCGGACTGTTCGGCACAGACGGGCAGCCCGGCGGCAATGGCTACGTCCTGATCATCTGGGACAAGCCCGCTTCCTGACGCAACAGATTCTCCCGGCCCGCTGCCTATATTCCGGGATGCCGCGGGTGACGGCCTCGACTCTCTGTGACGTCGAGGTCATCACCGCCGGACGGTCCGCACAGACACGTGGGTCCTTGCTGGGGACGAGGATTCGCTTGAAGACTCGCTAGTGACAACAGGAATGCCCAAACAGTGACAGCAACCGCTGTGACTGAGCGCTTCACCCGGCGAGTGAGCGCTTGAGTTGGCGAGGTCGCTGAGCTTTTCAGTTGGCGCGCCTGCTCATTGGCTTGTTGCGGAGCCGTGGTGGAACCCGCCGCCATGGACGATCTTCCCGTGGCGACGGCTCGGATGCGGAGCGGTCGTGCGGCGGATCGCGATCAGGGCGGCGTCGTCGTCGAGGCGTCCGCCGGCGTGGGCGAGAAGATCGCGCCGGATGTGATGCAGAAGCGTCTCTGGGCTGGCGTCGGTCCACTGGGCTGCCCGTTCCATGAATGGGTAGAACTCGCCGGCAGGGTCGCGGGCTTCGATGACGCCGTCGGTATACAGCAGGAGGGTGTCCCCGGGCTCGAAGGAGAACACATCGAGGGTGTAGTCCTCCGGTCCGGTGTGGCCCACCCCGAGCGGGGGCGCGGGGTGCACGAGAACGGTGACCGCTTCGCCCGGTCTGAGCAGCAGTGGCGGAGGGTGGCCGCAGCTGGTCAGCCGGGTGATGGGGTCCTCGTCGGGGATCTCCAGCAGCAAGGTGGTGGCGAAGCGTTCCCCGGCCTCCTCCTCTGGTTCGAAGTCGGCCAGGTAGCGGCTCACGCTCTGTTCCAGCCCAGCGGCCAGCGCCGGCAGCGTGGTGTGCTGGTGGGCGGCCTCACGGAAGGCGCCAAGCAGCAGGGCGGCCTCGCCGATGGCGGGCAGGCCCTTGCCCCGCACGTCACCGATCATCACGCGGGCCCCGTGCTCGGTACGGGTGGCCGCATACAGATCGCCGCCGACCTGGGCCTCGTCCTCGGCCGCCAGATACAGGCAGGCGACCTGCAACGGCCCGATCCGGTCCGGCAGCGGCCACAGCAGGACATGCTGCGCCGCCTCGGCGACCGACCGCACCTGAGCCAATTGCCGACTGCGCCGCTCGCGCACCGCACTCAAGAACACGACCAAAACCGAGAGCACCGCGAGGGTGGAGATCTGCACCACGTGGTTCGTTGTGGTCAGCCCGCCGTGAAACATGCCGATGATCACCTGGGCCACCACGGCCAGAACGCCGATCCCCCCGGTCAGCCGGGGACCGGCGAACGAAACGGTGATCGCGGGTGCGATGACCAGCGCCGGTCCCAGGTGGACGTCCGCGGGAGAGTGGATGTCCACCACAGTGATCACCAGGATGAGCACAACAGGGATCGCCAGCAGCGCATGGCTGGACTGCCATGACTGCCGCAGACCGGCAAATCGCTGCTGGGCTGCCACGTCTCCACCCTGCACCCCCTCGGGGATGGCCGCGAGCCCGGACATCAAGACGGCATCCCCCGCCAACTGAAATGCTCAGCCTCGCCAACTCAAGCGCTCACTCGCCAGGTGAAGCGCTCAGTCACAACCGCGCTCAAGTCCGTGCTCGGCGCCAGCTCACCGACCCACCTTGGTGTCACCTAGCTCGCCCAGTCACAGCCGCGCGGAAGTGCTGGTGTCCTGTCGCAGTGCAGCTGGCGGATTCCCAATCGGTCTCATCCGTGTTGTCGGATTCTCACTGCGTCGCGCTCTGAGCGGCGGGTTTTGCTTGAGTCATGCTCAGAACTTGTGGATCGGGCTCGGGGAGCACGCGAAGGGCGTACCTTCCCGATGCTGGCCGCGGCCTTGGAGGCCGAAGTCAACGCCTATATAGCCGAGTTGGCGGACGAGTGTGACGATGCGGGGCGCCGTCTGGTTGTCCGCAACGGGTATCACCGGCAGCGCCGGGTGACGACTGCGGCCGGGGCGGTCGAGGCCCCGCGGGTAAAGGACCGGCGCGTGGATGAGGCGACGGGTGAACGCAAGCGGTTCTCGTCGGCGATCTCCCCCAGCCTTCGGCCAGGGGGTGCCCCCAGCCGCCGTGGTGCCGCAAGTCCCCGAAGATCAGCGAGGTGCAGCCGCTCCTCTACCTGCACGGCCTGTCGTCCGGGGACTTCGTGCCCGCCCTGGAACAGTTCCTCGGTAGCTCGGCCGGGCTCTCGCCCGCCACCGTCACCCGGCTGACCGCCCAGTGGCAGGCCGACCACACCACCTTCACGAACCGTGACCTGTCCAGCGCCGACTACGGGTACGTGCGGGCCGACGGCATCCACCTCAACGTCCGTCTGGACGAGGCGAAAGCCTGCGTCCTGGTCCTCATCGGCGTGCGCGCAGATGGGTCCAAGAAGCTGGTCGCCCTCAAAGACTGCTACCGCGAATCGAGCGAATCGTGGGCTGACCTACTGCGCGACTGCGCCCGCCGAGGCATGCACGCCCCCGTCCTCGCGGTCGGCGACGGTGCCCTCGGCTTCTGGAAGGCCCTGGCAGAGGTCTTTCCCGCCACCTGCGAGCAGCGGTGCTGGGTTCACAAAACCGCAAATGTCCTCGACTCCCTGCCGAAGTCCGCCCAGCCCGGCGCGAGAAAGGCCCTCCAGGACATCTACAACGCCGAGGACCGTGACCACGCCCTCCAGGCGGTCAAGACGTTCGAGAAGCTCTACGGCGCGAAGTTCCCCAAGGCCGTCAAGAAGATTCTCGACGACCAGGACCAGCTGCTGGCGTTCTACGACTTCCCCGCCGAGCACTGGATCCACCTGCGCACCACGAATCCCATCGAGTCCACCTTCGCCACCGTCCGGCTGCGCACCAAGGTCACCCGCGGGGCCGGCTCCCGTACTGCCGCCCTGGCCATGGTCTTCAAGCTCATTGAGTCCGCCCAGGCCCGCTGGCGCGCGGCCAACTCGCCGCATCTCGTCGCCCTGGTCCGCGCGGGAGCCCGCTTCGAGGGCGGGCACCTCGTGGAACGCCCCCGGCCCTTGGTGGCGTGAGCCCACAGGGCCACCGTATGCGATCCTCCAGCCTCACGACGAGTGCAGGAAAGGGGCGGACCGGATGCTGGTGACGCTGACCGGAGGGGCCGGCGCGGGGAAGACGACGCTGGCTGTCGCGCTGGCCGCCACCACCTCTCAGGCCCCCGTGCGGGTGCTTCACGGCGACGACTACTACTTCGAAACCCCGAACGCGGGGTGTGGATGCCGGATGAGGCGGGAATCCCCCGGCTGGACGTGGGCGATCCCCGGTCGGTGGGCCTCGAGCGCCTCAACCATGACACCGACACCGCGCTGGCCACGGCCTCCGTCGTCATCGTCGACGGCCTGTTCGCCCGCCGAGTCACCCCGCAGGTCTCGTGCGGGCGCTTCGACGTCTTCGTCGACCTGCCCGCCGACCTCCGGCTGGCCCGGAAGATCCAGCGCAAGTGCCTGCGAGACGGCTTCCCCCTCGACGTCCTCCTGCGTAACTACCTCCAACACCGGCGCACCGCCCACGAGGAGCACGTCGAACCCGTGCGGAATGAATGCGACCTGGTGGTCGATGGAAGTGCCGCCGCAGAGGCACTGGCTCAGCAGGTCTGGTCAGCTATCGCTGACAACGAACTGATCCACAACTCTTGACGATTACTCGTTTTGCTTCGTTCGGGGACCCGCCGTGCGGCAACTCGCCCCGCAGCATGCCGGTCCGTCGCCGCCCGATGGCCCGTCCGGAGCCGACGATCGCGGTACGACCTGCGAGGGGCACGGCTACTGCCGCGATACCAGCGGTGCATTGCCCCGCTGGTTTCAGAGATTGTGTCGCTCCGGCTCCGCTCCCACCGCGAGCGCACGTAGTAGAAAGGAAGGATGGGAAGGCAGGCAGTCGTCGTGCTCTACGTGCTCGCGCTGGTAGCCGCCGTGGTTGGTGTGGACGTCCTGTTCTTCAGGCACCAGTTCTGGGAACGGCTGATGGTGAACGTCGGAATCGTCCTGGTGTTCACGGCGTTCTATTTGAGGTTCCTGAAGCGTTCATGAGCGCAGCCGCCGTAATGCGGCTCACCCGGAGCGGGTGAGTTCGGCGAGGAGCAGGGTCTCGGCGAGGCATGCGCGTTCGAAGTCCGCCAGGTTCAGGCTTTCGTCGGCACCGTGGGCGCGGCTGTCGGCGTCTGCTCCGGCGGAGGCGATGAGGATAGCCGCCTGCGGATAGGCGTCAGCAAACTCTGCGACGAAGGGGATGGAGCCGCCGGAACCGATGTCGACAACGTCGTTGCCGTATGCCTCGCCGTAGGCCCTTCGCGCGGCATCGAATGCCGGGCCTCGCGCGTCGATGACGAACGGCTGTGCGACCTCCGCCTCGACGACGGTGACCTGCAGGCCCCACGGCGTATGGTGCCGCAGATGCCCGGCAAGCGCCTTCCTCGCCTTCAGCGCGTCATCACCGGGCGCGACCCGCAGCCCGACCTTCGCCCTGGCCACCGGGGTGAGCGTAGGGGACGCGGTGGCCACGGGGGGCGCGTCGATCCCGAGGACCGTCGCCGCAGGCTTGGCCCATATCCGCTCGGCGATGCTGCCGCTCCCGAGCAGCTGAACGCCCTCGAGCAGACCGGCCTCGGCCCGGAACCCCGCCTCGGAAACGGGGGCACCGGGTGGCACCGCGGTGGCGAGGCCCTCGACGGCGACATTGCCCTGCTCGTCGTGCAGGGTGGCCAGCAGCCGGCACAACGCGGTCAGCGCGTCCGGGACGCCTCCGCCGTAGCTGCCGGAGTGCACACCGCCCTCCAGCGCCCGCAGTTCCACCACGCAGGCGGCCATCCCGCGCAGGGCGGTGGTCAGGCAGGGCGTGCCGGTCGTCAGGTTGTCGGCGTCGGCGAGGACGATGACATCAGCGTCGAGCTTGTCCTTGTGGCGCGCCAGAAACGTGCCGAGGTTCGGCGATCCGATCTCTTCCTCCCCTTCGACGAGTACGGTGACCCCGACCGGCGGACGGCCGGAGTAGGCGCGCAGCGCCGCGAGGTGCGCCGCGATCCCGGCTTTGTCGTCGGCGGCCCCGCGGCCGTACAGTCGTCCGTCGCGTTCAGTCGGCTCGAACGGCGGGCTGGACCACTGTCCGGGACTGCCGGCGGGCTGCACGTCATGGTGGGCGTACAGCAACACCGTGGGCTGGCCCGGCGGGGCGGGATACCGCGCGAGCACTGCCGGCAGGCCGTCTTCGATGTCGTCAAGGATCTCGACGTCCGGCGCGCCGGCATCCTTGAAGAGCCGGGCGGTCATCTCGGCGGAACGGCGCACCTGCTCGACGGAGCCGGGGGCAGCGCTGACCGAAGGGATCCGGACAAGGGCGTCGAGATCGGTCCGGACCCCGGGCAGTACCTGCCGCACGGCCCGGCGAAGGTCATCGTTCATGGCTGGCTTCCATTTCTCTCAAGCGATCACGCCGCGCGGGGGCGATCGCGGCGAACAACACAAGCGCGGTCACACCGAATCCAGTTGGGTAGCCCACCGGCCCGGCCAGCAAGCCGAAGCCGACAGCTCCGACGCCGAATCCACCGTCGTAGGCGAGGTTCCACAGCGCACTGACCTTGCCGAACTCGGACCGTGGTACGCGCTCCAGCATGAGCGCCAGGGTGGCGTTCTGCGCTATGCCGAACCCGACCCCGAACAACGCCATACCCGAGATCACCGCGAGCGGGCTTCCCATCCGGACGAGCCCGGCCGTGCCGACGGCTGCGGTGAGCACTGCGGGGACAACCAGACGTCCGGAGCCTCTGCGGTCGCCCAGTCGCCCTGCCCCCCAGCGCGCAAGGGGGGTGACGGCGGTCTGAACCAGCAGGGCCACGGGAACAATCGCGTGCGACTCGGCGGGCATGGCCAGGGACAGGAAGGTCTCCAGAACGCCGGCCGCCAGTGTGACGGCGGCGAACACAACCGTGAGTCCGGCGAGCCCGCTGCCAGGAAGGCCGCTCAGCATTCCGCTGTGGCGTTCACTCCGGCCCCGCTGTGCCGGCAGGCCGGCTGCGGCAGCCAGTGTGACCAGGGAAATCCCCGCGCTGATCAGGAACACCTGGCGAAAGCCGATGTGGTCGCTGAGCCATACGCCCAAGGGCAGGCCGATCACGGCGGGCACACCGACCACCACTCCGTACAGCCCGAGCCCCTCACCACGACGCTCTGCGGGCACGAGTTCGGCGATCAGTGCGGGGCCGGCCACAGCCACGATCGCCAGGCCGGCTCCACGGAGCAGGCAGACAGCGAGCACCACCGGCATTCCGCGGGAGACAGTGAGCGCGGCCGCCGACGCCCCCAAGAGCAGCAGGCCCCCTGACACCACCGCCCGGTAGCCGAATCTCGCCACCAAACGGGCCACCGCCAACTCCACCAGGACCGTGGCGAACATCATCGCGCCGGTGGCGAGGCCGGCGCCCTCCGCGCCCGCCCCGCCGGACGCGACATACAGCGGAACCACCGACAACAACAGATAGAAGCCGATGAACGAGCCGAACGAGACGAGCAACAGCAAGATCACCGGGCGGCTGACGATCGGCTGCGGGACTGTCGCATCCGGGAGGACGGCATCGGAACTGGTCACGGTCAAAGACTCGCCCGGGCCGGTGCCGCTTCGCATCGGACGACTGCCCAATCCGGACCCTCAGAACCCGGCCGCACGTGCTTAGGGATATCTGAGAAGCTGACGGCATGGCCACGACGAGCGCTGCCCTGGTGGGCAGAGACGAGGAACTGTCCGCGCTCGACGCGGCGTTCAGGCGCACTCGCGACGGCCTGCCGTCCGCCGTACTGATCGGCGGAGAGGCCGGCGTGGGCAAGTCCCGGTTGGTCAGCGAGTTCGCGGCGCAACTGCCGGCTTCGTCCTGGGTGCTCAGGGGCGGTTGTCTGGAACTGGGGGAAACCGGCCTTCCGTTCGCCCCCTTCACCACGGTGTTGCGCGCGCTGGTCCGCGAGACCGGCGCGGACCACATCCGCAGGCTGCTGCCCAACAGCGAGGCCGGTGAGCTCGGCCGGCTGCTGCCCAGCCTGGGCCGGCCGCACTCCGCGGACGATGCCGACCTTGCTCGCGCTCGCCTCTTCGAGCAGTTCCTCGCGCTGATGCAGGGCCTGGCCGAGCGTAAGCCGGTGCTCCTGGTCATCGAGGACATCCACTGGGCGGACCGGTCCAGCCTGGACCTGCTCGCTTTCCTCGTCCACAACCAGCAGGCAGTTCCCGCTCTGCTGGCGGTGGTGACGTATCGCAGCGACCGGCTGAACCTGGCGCATCCGTTGCGCCCGCTCCTTGCGGAGATTGAGCGGATGGCCTGGGCACAGCGGATGGAGCTCGGCCGGCTGACCAAGAGCGAGGTGAGCGCGCAACTGCGCGGCCTGCTGGGAAGCGAGCCGGCTGCCGAACTCAGTGAGCGGATCTACCGGCGCAGCGAGGGCAACCCGCTGCTGGTGGAGGCGCTGTTGACCTGTGAGGCCCAGCCGGACGCGCCACTGCCGCAGTCGATTCGCGACCTGCTGGTCGCACCGCTGGAGCGACTCGGCGGGCAGACCCAGGACGTGGTGCGCGCCGCCGCTGCCGGAGGCGTGCGGGTGGGCCATGCGCTGCTCGCCGCGGTCACCGGCCTTGACGACGGCGCGCTGTCCGTCGCGCTGCGCCCCGCCGTGGCGTCGAACCTGGTGGTTGTCGACGGCGACAGCTATGGGTTCCGGCACGCGCTGATCCGGGAAGTGGTCGAGGGGGAGTTGCTTCCCGGGGAGCGGTCTGTGCTGCACGCGCGTTATGGCCAGGCACTGGAGCGCCGTCCGGAACTCGCTCCGCCCGGCCGGGGCGCGGTCGAGCTGGCCCACCACTGGTATGCGGTGGCGAAGCAGCACCCGGCCCGGGCGCTCGGCGCCGCGTGGCGTGCCGCCGAGGACGCCGGGACGTCGCTGGCCTACGCCGAACAGCTGCGCATGCTCAACCAGGTACTGGAGCTGTGGGATCAGGTGCCCGATGCGGCAGAGCAGCTCGCAGTCGACCGGAAGGCTGTACTGGACAAGGCGGCCCAGGCGGCCATGCTGGCCGGCGAAGGCGACCAGGCCATGACGTTGATCGCCGTCGCACTCGCCGATGCCGACCCTGCCGTTGATCCGGCGCGTGCCGCGCAGATGCTCCGGCACCGGGGAGAGCTGCGCCACGCGCTGGGGCAGCCCGGGGACGTCGAGGACATGCGGGAGGCGGCACGGATCATGCCGTCGCAGCACCCGGACAGGGCCTTTGTGCTCAACACACTGACGAATCGCTTGCTGACGATTCCGTACGAGGAAGAAGGACGGGCGGTCGCGCAGGAGGCGATCCGGGCGGCGCAGGCCGTCGGTGACGACCGGGCCGAGGTCCTGGCCGCGATCAATCTGGCGTATGCCCGGGCCCGGGGTGGCGACCTGGACGGGCAGCTGCCGGGCCTCGCCGAGGCGCGAGCGACCGCAGAGCGCATCGAGGACCACGCCGCTTTGATGCATGCGTTCCGCTGCGAGGCCGACGTACTTCAGGGGGCCGGCCGGTACGAGCAGGCCGCCGAGGTGGCGAGGCGAGGGCTCGTCGCCGCTGCCCACGCCGGGTTGTCGCGCACATCCGGTCCCACGCACGCCGCCAACGTGGCCGAGGCTCTGATCTCGTTGGGGCGCTGGGACGAGGCCGTGGAAATTCTCGACCACACCCTTGAACTCACCCCCACCCCCAGCTTTCGCGCGTATCTGCTCGTCCTGCGTGGCTCAATCGCGTTGGCCCGGGGCGATCTCGCGTTCGCCGAATCCGCCGCCGCCTTCGCCGGCAGCGTGTTCACCTGGGGTGTCTCCGATGCTCAGGACCTGCTTCCGATGCTCTGCTTCGAAGTGGACCTGGCACTCGCCAAGGGCAGGGAGGCGGAGGCCGTTGAGCTTGTCGAGCGAACGCTGGTCAGGAGGGAGACCTTGTCGAGTCCGCGCTATCTCTGGCCGGCACTCGTCGCAGGGGCCCGGGCTGTCCGACCGCAGACCACGCTGCTGGCCGGTCTGTGTGCACTCGCCGCTGAGCTTCCGGTCACCGGCCCGGTCCAGCAGGCGCAGAGGCTGACCTTCACTGCCGAAATCGCGCGGGCCCGGGGACTGTCGGATCAGTCGGCCTGGGACGGCTGCGCGGCCGGCTGGGCCGAGCTGCGTCAGCCCTACCCACAGGCACTGGCGCTGCTGCGGGCAGCGGAAGCCGCGGCCGAGGCCGGCGACCGGCAAACGGCGGCCGACCGCCTGCACGCCGCCAGGCACAGCGCCGATCTGCTCGTCGCCCGTGGCCTGCGGACGACAATTGAGCAGTTGGCCAGGCTGGCCCGGGTTTCGTTGACCGACGGCCTCCACGAAGGCGGCTCCCGGGGCCCGGAACTCGGCCTCACCGCCCGTGAGCGTGAGGTGCTCCGGCTGGTCGCCGACGGCCGCACCAACCGGCAGATCGCCGAGGAGTTGTACATCTCCAGCAAGACAGCCAGCGTCCATGTGTCCAACATCCTGGCCAAGCTCGGCGTCTCCAGCCGGGTCCAGGCGGCCACCACCGCTTTCCGGCTCGGCCTGGTTCAACCCGGTCGACCTGAGGACTCCGGCAAGTGACCGGCCAGGGCGACGTCGGCGGTGTCTGCGGCGATGGCAGCAGGGGTCGCCTTTGGCCGTTGACGCGCAGGCTGGGGGCGCAGTCGAGCATGTCCTCGCTGGCGGCCTGGGGACGTCCGCCGTGGCTACCGCACTCGTGGGCTTTATTAGAACTTCTAACGAAATGATCTTCGAGGAGGTTGGATCACTCCGGGACTGGTGAACCGGGGGTGCGGGGTGGCTCGGCCGAAGCCGTGGGAAGTCGACGACGAGCTGTGGGCGGTGATCGGGCCGCTGTTGCCCAAGGTGGAGCGTCGGGCCCGGCATCCGGGACGCAAACGGCATCCGGACCGGCTGGTGTTCCAGGGCATCCTGTTCGTGCTGTACACCGGGATCTCCTGGGAACACCTGCCGCAGGAACTCGGCTTCGGATCGGGCATGACCTGCTGGCGCCGTCTGGCCGAGTGGACCGAGGCCGGGGTGTGGCCCCGGCTGCACGAGGTCCTCCTCGCCAAGCTCCGCAGCGCGAACGCCTTGGACTTCTCCGGGGCGGCCGTCGACGGCTCCCACAGCCGAGCACTGAAGGGGGCTCCAAGACGGGGCGAAGTCCTGTTGACCGGGGCAGAACCGGCAGCAAGCACCGTCTGATCACCGACGCCACCGGCATCCCGCTCGCAGCCACCCTGACCGGCGGCAACCGCAACGATGTCACCCAGCTCATCGCGCTGCTCGAGGCGGTGCCGCCGGTGCAGGGCACGCGAGGCCGGCCTCGGCGCCGCCCAGACGTGGCGCTGGGCGACCGCGGCTACGACATCGAGCGGCCCTGGCTCACCCCGTGGGGCATCAACCCGACCCCGTCGGTGGGAGTGGTCAGCCGGTGGAGCTGGTGGGCTCCGGCGGTGGTGTAGGCGCTGCGGTGTGTCGGTTCAGGCGGTGGAGGCAGCGGCGGGCAAGGTCGCTGATCGATGTGCTGTTGACGATTTCCAGCACAGGGAGGTCGCAGCGGAGCCGTTGTTGGACGGCACTCGTAAGTTCGGTGCCCATCAGGGAGTCGATTCCGAGCTGTGTCAGTGGCCGATCGGGGGGCAGTCGGTCGGTCGTCGTCTGCAGGATGTTCGCGAGTGTCCGGGTGAGGGCCTCGGTGAGGAGGGCGACCGCGGCCTCAGGCGTGGCTGTGGTCAGTTGGCGGAGCAACGTGTCGTCGGTCTGGCCGTCGCTGCCGTCCGGCGGCAGGACGGTGGAGAAGCGGGGGGCCGAGAGGGCTGGGCCGAGGCGGCGGGCGCGGCTCCAGTCGACTTTCGCCAGGACGGCCACGTCTTCGCCGCAGGCCAGGAGGGAGCCGAGAGGGAGCAGGAGTTCGGCCGGGGGTACGGGGGGCAGCCCGATGGTCTGGAGGTAGGAGTTCATGTCGTTGCGTGCCACGTGACCGACGTCGGCCACCGGCCCCCAACCGATGGCCAGCGCCGGGCACTTCGACTGCCGGCGGGCTCGCGCCAGGGCTTCCAGGAACACGTTGGCTGCCACGTAGTTGCTCTGGTGGAGGTTGCCCACCAGCCCGGTGACCGAAGAGTCCAGCAGGAACAGTTCCAGGTCACGGTGGCGGGTCAGCTCGTCCAGCACGGCTGCGCCTGCTGCCTTGGGGGCCAGCACCCGCTGGAGGCGTTCGTCGGTGAGGTCCGACAAGGGGGTGTCGTCGAACACCGCGGCAGCGTGGACGACGCCCTTCAGCGGGTGTTCCCGGGTGTCGACGCTGTCCAGGACCGTGCGCATGGCCGTGATGTCTGAGACGTCCGCGGCGTGGGTGGTGACGTGCACGCCTGCCTGACGCAGTTCGTCGAGGAGTGCGGGCGCCTCGGGTGCGTTGGCGCCGCGCCTGCCGACCAGTGCCAGGTGACGCGCCCCCTGCCGGGTGAGCCAGCGCGCGGTGGCTGCACCGAATCCGCCCAGGCCGCCAGTGACGAGATACGTGGCCTGCGGGTCCATGGTCACCGGTGTGGGGTGGTCCTCCAGGTGTGGCGGCGGGTCCAGGGAGATGACGACCTTGCCGACGTGGCGTGAGTGCTGCAGTGCCTCGAACGCGTCGGTGATCCGGTCGGCGGGGTAGACGTGGTGCAGGATGGGCCGGTAGATGCCGTCGCTCACCCGCTTGGCGAACTCGGGCCCTTCTTCGTTCGCAATTTCGGGGTGGTGGGTGAGCAGTTCGTTGATGTCGCCCACCGCCGACATGGTGAGGTTGTTGAGGAAGGGGCGGAGCAGCAGGCGGCTGTTGCCGTATAGGTCGCGTTTGCCCAGCTCGATGAAGCGACCGCCGCTGCGCAGTGCTTCCAGGCCCCGGCCGATGGCTTCACCCGCCAGGGAGTTGAGGACGACGTCGACTCCCTGACCGTCGGTGAGGTCCTTCACCTGGTGGGCGAAGTCCAGGGAGCGTGAGTCGAGAACGTGCCGGACTCCGAGGAGGCGCAGCAGATCCCGTTTGGCGGGGGTGCCGGCCGTCGCGATGACGTGGGCGCCCATGTGTGCCGCGTAGTGGAGGGCGGCCAGGCCCACTCCGCCCGCCGCTCCGTGTACCAGGACCGTCTCGCCGGGCGCGAGGCGGGCGAGACGGTGCAGGCTGTGGTGGATGGTGAGATACACGGCGGGCAGGGTCGTGGCCTGGTGGAAGTCCATGCCGTCGGGGATGTGGCCGACGAGGGCTTCCTGGATGGTGGCGTGGGAGCGCAGCGTGTCGGTGCCGAAGCCGAAGACCCGGTCTCCCACCTTGAACCCGGTCACGCGGGAGCCGATGTCGGTGACCACACCGGCGCACTCCAGGCCGAGCGATGCGAAGGCGCCGTCCTTGTGTGTCGCGTCCTCCGTGCCGGTTTCTCCATGCTTCGGGACGATGAGGGGAATGAGGCCGAGGGCCTGGAGGACGTCACGGTAGTTGAGCGCCGCCGCGTGTACGGAGATGAGCACCTCGTCCGGACCCGGGCGAGGAGCCTGAGCCGGTACCCACGCCAACCGGTAGGCACGCCCGGGGTCGCGCATGCGCAGGGCGAAGGAGGATCCTTCCGACGCCTGTGAGGTGGTGGTCAGGGCGGGCCGTGCGTGGATCCGGGGTACGAAGCGGCCGGAGCGGGTGAGGAGGATTTCGTCTTCGGCAGTGGGGTCGGTGAGTTCCGCGGCCAGACGGGCGGCGTCCGTCTCGGTCCGGCTGCCGCGTCCGAAGGAGATGCGCCGGACGGTGAGGTGGGGGTATTCCGTGCCCAGGCAGCGTCCCACGCCCCAGACTGTCGCGGCTTCGGGAACCAGCGGGCGTTCGGGGGCGGGCAGCGCGCCGGTCGGCGGAGTGATCAGCCACAGGGCGATGTCATCTCGTCCTTCGGCGGATGTGGCCAGGGCCCGCAGTGCCATGATGCGGTGCACAGTGCGGGCCATGTCCAGGCGGGGCCCGGCGTCTGTCTCCTCACCGAGCAGGAGAACGACTCCGAGGTTCCCGGGCTGTTGGTTCAGCAGGACCGACCAGTCGGCGGGGTCGGTGCTGAGCGGGGCACGGCACACCTTCGTAGCGTCTTCGGCGCCCGACTGCAGTTGTCGGGCGAGAGCGTCGACGAGCCGGTCGTGTGAGGGCTCCGCAGCGATGATCCAGGCGTGCGTGTCCTTGCTGGACGCGGCCGGGCCGACCGGTTGCGCAGACGGTTGTGTGCGGTGGGGCCGCCGTGCCATGAGTACGGAGGTTGTGCCCGTGGGCTCGTGGGCGGTTTCTCCTTCGGTGTCGGCCCCGGCCTGTTGCAGGGCAACGGCGTCGCCGTATCCGGCCCGGGTCAGCAGGCTTGTCCACGCGTCGGCGGACAACAGTGGTCCGTCGGGCCGCAGTTCGGCGTCGCGCTGTTGCCAGAATTCGGGAAAGAGGCCGAAGAGCAGGGCAGCCGTGGACGGGTCGTGGGTTTCGGTGGCGAGGAGGTGCCCGCCGTCCGCCAGTAGTCGGCCGAGGTGGTCGAGTGTCTGGCGCAGGTCGCTGGCGGTGTGCAGGGCCTGGCCGGCGACCACGATGTCGAAACCTGCTTCGGGCAGCCCTTGTGCCACGGGGTCCTGGTCGAGGTCCAGGGTTCGGTAGTCGACGAAGTCGTGGGAGCGGAAGCGTCGTCGGGCCCGGGGAAGGAAGGCGTCGGAGAGGTCGGTGTACACGTACTGGGTTCGTTCGGGGGGCAGTACGGGCAGGAGGAGCGCGGTGGTGCCGCCGCTTCCGGCGCCGACCTCCAGGATGCGAAGGGGCCGGTCGGCGGGCCAGGTGCGGACCAGGGCCGCCAGGGCCGTACGGGCGGCTCGGGCGCCGAACCAGAACATGCCGCTTTCCGCGTACAGCTCCTCCAACAGAGACCGGTTGGTCTCGGTGAGCAGGACGTCCGCCGGGGCGCGGGTGCCGCGCAGCACCTCGGGCAGCTGTGTGCCGCAGGTGCCAAGGAGGGTGAGTTCCACGGCGAGGCCGGGATGACGTCGCGTGAGTTCACGGAATCGCTTGCGCGGTTCCGGGGTTCGTACCAGCTGCCATTGGCGAGCGTCTCCGCTGCCCTGCGCTGTGACGAGCCCGTGGCGTCGGGCCGTCTCCAGGAGCACGTCGAGGAGTTTCGCGTAGGGGTGGGGCACGCCGGCTTCGATCAGGTCCGCCACGGTGAAGGTTCCCGTGCTGGCGCCCGGCACCAGTTCGGCGAGGGCGGCGGCCCCGAAGTGCGCCGTCAGTTCCCGTGCCGTGTCGAAGACCTGGCCCCGGTCCGCCCGGCACGCGGCCGAACGCATCGTCCGCAGGGCGGGTTCGCACTCGCGCGCAACGTCGGAGGGGTTGGGCAGGGGACTGGGCCCGAGGTCCTGGCCGGGGCGGGAAGCCGCGCGCATCACGGTGACGTGGTGGAGGGCTGTCCGGGGCCGCTCCACCCGCCGCAGCCGCACTCCGTCCAGACGGAGGCACACCTGGCCCTGGAGATCCAGGACGGCGAGATCCAGCAGCGACTCGCGCCCGGACCGGGCCCGCAGACGCGCGTGGAAGTGTCCGGCGGAGGGCAGCGGCTGCCAGGCACGCACCTGGTCGACGGACGCGGGGAGGTGCGGAACGCCCTGCGCGGTCATGTCCTCCAACAGGACGAGACCGGTCTGGACGGCCCCGTCCAGCAGCGCCGGGTGTGCCTGGTACTCGGACAGATCGGCCTTGGTGCTGTAGCGAGTCAGGGCCTGGTCCCCGCCGATGAGAAGATCCTCGTCGAGCACCAGGAAGTCTGGTCCGTAGCGGACGCCCACCCGCTCGATGCGGCGGTAGAAGTCCTGCGCCGTCCAGCGCTCGCCCAGCTCGGCCGTGGCACGGTCGATGTCGACGCGATCGGGCCGGGGTTCGAGCAGTCTTCTGACCCGCCCGCGGGCGTGCTCCTGCCATGCTTCGGTGCCCTCCCCTCGGCTGGCGATCCGTACCAGGCCGTCCTCCGTCGACAGCGTGGTCTGGATGTGGACCTGCCGGTCGTCGTCGAAGGGCAGCACCAGCGCGTTGGGGATCATCAGGTCCGTGATCTCCATGGCGGTGTCCCATGCCCGGCGGCCGGCTGACAGTGCCATCTCCACGAATCCCGTGGCGGGCATGAGCACGGCCTCGGCGATCCTGTGGCCTTCCAGCCAGGGCACGCGGGCCGGGTCGAACGCACCGTGCCACGTGGGTTCGGCCACCGCCGCGCGTTCGCCGAGCAGGGGGTGGTCGATGGTGCCGTCACCGCAGCGACGCACCCACGAGCCGGGCCCGCCGTTCCAGTGGCGCTCGCGCTCCCAGGGGTAGGCGGGCAGATCCACCACGCGGCCGGGCCGGGGGAAGAAGGCGTCCGTGTCGGTCTGGGCGCCCGCCGCCAGCAGATGGCCGGCCGCGGCGCGGATCGCGGTCGGCCCGGGGACGTCCCGGCTCATGGTGGGCACGATGGTGGCCGGGGAGGAGAGCCGCTGATCGGACGCCAACCGCCGCAGGTATCCGCTCAGTACCGGATGTGGTCCGACCTCGACGAAGATGTCGCAGCCTCGTTCCCTCAGCTGGCCGACTGCATCCGCGAACAGCACGGGATGGCGCAGGTTGCGCCACCAGTAGGCGGCGTCCAACTCACGCCCGGTCAGCACGGCCCCGCTGGTGGCCGACGCATACGGCGTATGCGCTCGCTGTGGCTTCAGCCCGGCCAACTCCGCCAGCAGTCCCTCTTCCAGGCCGTCCATGGCGTGGCTGTGGAAGGCGTACTCCAGGCCCAGGTCCTGGAAGAAGACGCCGCGCTGCCCAAGGCTTCGGCCCAGCTCTGCAAGGGCGGTCCGCTCTCCGCTGACGGTCACGTCCCGCGCTGTGTTCACCCCGGCGATATCCAGCCGCCCGGCGTACGGCTCCAACAGCGACCGGGCCCCTTCCTCGTCCACACCGACCGCCGCCATGCCCCAGTCACCGGCCGTGGCCGCCTGTGCCCGGGAGCGTGCCACCACCACCCTTGCCGCCTCGTCCAGTTCGAGCACGCCGGCGGCCCAGGCGGCAGCCATCTCGCCGGAGCTGTGCCCGACCACCCCGGTCGGCCGTACGCCGAGCGCCCTGAGCATCGCGACCACGCCCACCTGCACGGCGAACAGCAACGGCTGGGCGACGTCGGTGGTCTCCGGCCGCCGGGATCCGGCGTCGGCGGTCAGTTCCTCCAGCACCGACCAGCCCAAGAGCGGCCGCAGCGCGTCGTCCGCGTCGGCCACTGCCGCCCGGAAGACCGGATCCGCCACCAGCAGGTCCGCCCCCATGCCGGGCCACTGTGATCCGTTACCGGAGAATGCCAGCGCGACGTGTCCCCGCTCGGCGGCGACCGCCAGCGCTCCCGCGACCTGCTGCTCCCCATCGGCCAGCCGGCGCAGGGAAGTTGCCGCTTCGGCGGGGCTGTCTGCCAGTACGGCAGCCCGGTGCTCGCGGTGGCCACGCCTGCGGCAGGCGGTGTATGCCACGTCGTAGAAGTCACCTTCCTGGCAGGCGGCCAGTCGCTCGGCCACACGGCGGGCCGCGGTGACCGCCGCGCCGGGGGTTCGGGCCGATACGACGATGGGCAGCGGTCCCGCATCTTCGGGGCGAGCGGTGGGCCGGGCCTGTTCGGGACCGGCGGCGAGGACGACATGGGCGTTCGCGCCGCCGAAGCCGAAGGAGTTCACCCCGGCCACGGCGCGTTTGCCGGGCGGTCGGTCCAAGGGGCGGAGCTCGGTGGCGGGAGCCAGCCCCATCTGATCGAAGTCGATCTGCGGATTGAGCGGAAGGGCATGGAGGTTGGCAGGCACCTGCCCATTCCGAAGCACCATCATGGCCTTGAACATCCCCGCCATGCCGGAAGCCGGTTCCAGATGGCCCAGTTGGCTCTTGACCGACCCCACGGGGAGCAGTCGACCCGGTGTCCGCCGGGCGCCGAGAGCCTGCCCGACGGCGCGGCACTCGGTGGGATCCCCCATCGGCGTGCCGGTCCCGTGCATCTCCAGGTAAGCGACGTCATCGGCCTCGACATCCAACGTGTCGTACACCTCGCGCAGCAGTGCCTCCTGGGCGTGCGCACTGGGCTGTGCCAGGCCGGGCGTGCGCCCGTCGGTGTTGACCGCGCTGCCGAGAATCACCGACTGCACTCGATCGCCGTCGGCCAGCGCGCGGGACAAGGGCTTGAGGACCACCAGACCGCCGCCCTCGGCGCGGACATAGCCGTCCGCCGCCGCCGAGAACGTGCGGCAGCGCCCGGTCGGCGAGAGCATCGACGCCTTGGCGAATCCGACGAACTCGAAAGGGCTCAGCAGCACATGGACGCCGCCGGCCAACGCCATCTGGCAGCGCCCGGTGCGCAGTGCCTCGCAGGCGTGGTGCAGGGCGACCAGGGCGGAGGAGCAGGCAGTGTCCACGGCGAGGCTGGGGCCGCGCAGGTCCAGGACGTGCGAGACGCGGTTGGCGACGTTGGAGGTGGCGCCGCCGGTCATGGTGTAGGCGTCGGTCGACATCTCGTCCAGCCCCTGCATCACCCCGAAGGCTGGGCTGGAGACGCCTCCGTATACCGCGGTGTCGGAGCCGGCGAGCGACGCCGCCGCGATCCCCGCGTCGTCCAACGCCTCCACCGCCAGCTCCAGGAAGATCCGCTGCTGCGGATCCGTCCGCCCGGCCTCGCGCGGTGACATGCCGAAGTACCCGGCGTCGAAGCCGTGGATGTCGTCGAGGAAGCCTCCCGCGATGGTGTACGTCTTTCCCGGGCGCCAGGGAGCGTTGGCGTCGAGCCAGCGGGCGGGGTCGAACCGGTCCGGTGGAACCTCGCCCACCAAGTCCCTTCCTTCGACGAGCGCGGACCACAACCCGTCCAGCGTGGTGATCCCGCCCGGTAGCCGACATGCGGAGCCCACCACGGCGATGGGCACACAGGCATGGGCAGGCTGCGGCGTCATGGACGACTCCTTCTCACGCGGAAGCGAAATCGGGGAGGTTTTGAAGGTGCGCCGGATCGACCCGGCGCATCGACATCAGGACGTACAGCGCGGCCGCACCAAGCCTCGGGCTGTAACCGGGCTCTCCGCACACCCACGCGCCGAGCGAGAGGGCACCGCTCACCAGCGGCGGAATCAACTGAGAGTCCAGCGGTGCGCCGACACCCGTCATACGCAGCGGAGCCCGTGGACTGACCCGGTATTCGTCGGGCGACAGGTGTCGGGGCGCGACCATCTGCCATACTGCCGAGGCGATTTCGGTGCGGTTCCCCAGCGGCAGCCAGCAGTGTGCACCGACCCACTCGTGTCCCGCCTGGACGACGTAGCGGGCGACACCGAGCGCCATCAACGGGACGAGGATGCCTCCACGGTGCGCCGGATGGACGCATGCCCTGCTGATCTCCACCAGATCGCCGTGGAGCCGTGTGTGTCCACTGAGGTCGAAGTCAATCTCGGAGACGCATCTCCCTGCAGCCAAGGCACCCTTCGGCGGCAGCAGCCGACAGCTGGCCGTCAGGGATCCGGTGGCTTTGTCGTGGGCGAGCAGGTGGTCGCAGTGTTCGTCGAGGCCGTCGATGTCGGGGCCGACCATGCCCAGCTCCTCCACGAACACCTGGTGGCGAAGCCGCTGGGCGGCCCGAACCTCGTGCTCGTGCCGCGCCAGCGAAAGCGTGTACGTCACGGGGGCACAATAGGGGCTGTGACGCCCGTCACCATGGATCTTCCCGTCGGGACCTTGCTGGTGGCGCACACCTGAGCCTTGCATCCACGACGGTCCCTTTGCCGCACGGGTGCCAAGACGATGCAGTTGCTCCCGTTGGGGATGACGGTCGCCGGGCCAAGCCCACTTGGCAGACGTACAGGCGCTCCCCGCCCCGGTGAACGTCCCCTGGTAGGTCGCGCGCCTCGGGCTCATCGCCATCACGCTGGACTTTCAACGTGCCGGTGCCTTCAGGCACGACTCGGCGGATTGCGCCCGCGAGGATGCCGATGACGTCGGGAACATCGCCAGCCCCACCCAGGCACCTGTGCCCACCAACGGCAGAGGCGACAAGACCACAGCGGCACTGCGCCTCCGGCCCCGACCGATCGACGACATCAACTCTCGGAAAACCACGGCCCTTCCCCCTTTCCGCGAGGGCCGTGTGCGCGGGACCGTGAACCGTCGTACCCATCGCTATTCGAGGGGCGCGCAAGAGCAAACAGAGCTTTATCTCCAAGCGAGTTGGCCCGCGTCCCCACAGCGCTACCCCTGGGGGAGAGAGGGCCCCACGCGCCACCGCCCAGGCGGCTATCGCCGCGGCCACCAGTTCCATCTGCCTGCAACCACCATGAACGCCGGCACCATCAGTCCCCGCACCAGCGTCACATCGATCACAAGAGCGGCCGCAAACGTGAACCCCATCAGCTTGACTCCAGGCACCTCGGCGGTCACCAGCGCACCTGTGGCCAGGAGGAGAATGACGGCCGAGGCGGAGATGAGCGGTCCTGCGCCACGCAGTCCGTCGACAACCGACGTACGGGTCTCCCTCGTCTGCTCATACCTCTCCGCGACATACGAGACCACCCACAGCTCGTAGTCCATACCGACGCCGAAGGCGATACAGGCCAGCAACGCCGGCAGCCTTATGTCGATGGAGTCCATCGCGGACACACCGACGAGGCCGGCCAGGTGCCCTCCCTGGAAGACCCATACCGCGGCGCCAAAAGCGGCGCCGAAACTCAGCGCGTTCATGATGAGCGCCTTCAGGGGAATGACGAGACTCCCGGTGAAGAGCCACAGTGCCACCGCGGTCGCGCACACGATCAACACCGCAACCAGGCCGAGCATCCGTCCGATCGCCTGTTCCTCGTCGATCATGGAAGCGGTCTCGCCACCCACCAGCACCGGGCCGGGACCGGGGTGCGCACGGATCTGCCGGACGAGGTCGCGCGCCTGCTGATCCGAGGGAGGGAAGGCGGTAACGACCCCCACCCACGTACCGCGCGCATCGGCCCGCCCGAACCTTCCGTCGGCCCGCTCCAGATGACCGGCCCGGTACACAGCGTCGGGTCCACCGACCGCCAGGACCCCCGGCAGTCGCGACAGCCCTGCCACATAGGCACGGGCCCGAGGCGGTGGGGTCTGGGGCAGCACCACAGTCGGCGTTGCCTGGCCGGCCAGCGGGAACTGGGCCTCGATCTGCCGGGCGGAGGAGCGCCACTGCGCGCTGGGTGCTGTCCACCACTGGTACGGGTCCCCGCCCAAGCGCACCCCCAGGACGGGGGCGGCGAGCACCAGCAGCACGACCGCCGCGGCCATAAGTACCCGCCGAGGGCGTGCGATCACCCAGCAGGCCAGCCTGGCCCAGTACTCCCCGGCATCACGGCGGTGTCCGACTACGGATCGGCGAGAGGCACGCAGGCGTCCCCGGTCGATGCCCTTCCCGAGCAAGGACAGCAGCGCCGGTACCACGGTCAGCGCAGCACCGGCGGCGAAGGCGACCACCGCAAGGGCAGCCCAGCACAGGGAACGGAAGAAGTCGGTCGGGAACAGCTGAAGTCCGCCCACGGACAGCATGACGGTCACGGCGCAGTAGGCCACGGTCCTTCCTGCGGTCGCCAGTGTGACGTCGAGCGCCACGGGCACCGGCTGCCCGGCGGCCAACTCCCGGCGGAACCGGCTCACCATGATCAAGCTGTAGTCGACCGCAAGCGCGAAGCCCAAAGCGGTCGTCATGTTCAACGCGAAGGCCGACACCTCGGCCACCCTGGTCAATGCCGCGAGCACCGCCATCGTCGCCGCCAGGGTAAGAGCCCCCACCAGCAGCGGTACCGCGGCAGCCACCCACGACCCGAAGACCCACACCAGCACCACGGCAACCAGCGGGACAGCAAGCAGTTCCGACCGCACCAGGTCACGCCGCACACCGGCGGCCACTTCACGTTGCTCCGCCACCGTCCCGGTGGCCCTGATCGTGAACATCCCATGGCGCCCGGTGAACCGGTCCACCAGCTCGTCGTAGTACCCGGCGACCTGCGAGTCGTCACCGTCCAGCCGGACCCTGACCAATGCCGCCCGCCCGTCGGACGACATCAGACGCGCGTCAGTGGTGTCCCACATCGACTGCGTATAAACCACACCCGCCACGCGACGGAGCTCCGCGCTCAGACGTCGCCCCGCCTCCGCCACCACAGGATCGGAAACCGCAGCCGGGGCCCGGACCACCAGCAAGAGTTGAGGGCTCCCCGCCCCGAACCGCTCGGAGAGCACACGCTCAGCTCGCGTGGACTCCGCATCGGCGCTGCCGTAGCCCCCACTGGACAGACGGTCGGTCACACCCCAACCAAGAACACCGCAGCACACAAGCAAAACCGCCCCTGCGGCAATCACCACACGACGGTGACGTTGAATCCGTGCGCTGAACCACCTGCTGAGAACGCCGGAGCCAGGCACTCCGTCCCATCGCCGCATACCGCCACACCTCGCACCGAACGGATCCCAACCCAAGCCCTGAGCAGGCACCGGTACCCATCAGAATTACCAGGTCCGCGGCCATGCCGCCCGCCGCCCGAGCGCGTGTTGAAGGGGCGAGGGTGCCGGCGCTCAGCCGGCGGGGGCGCGAAGGAGCCGTTCCCGGGTGCTCTCGGGCAGCACCTGGCGCAGCACCGGTGCGGTGGAGCTGAGCGTGTGGGCGAAGGCGGCGACGAGGTCGTGCGGCACGCTGGCGCCGATTGACGCGGCCCACAAGATCGGTGCGCCCAGGACTGGTTCGGCCCATGCCTGCCAACCGGACGGTCGCACGTCGTCGGCTTCCGCGGTCAGGCAGCGGGGGTCGGCGTCCTGGATGAGCGGTGGCACCTCACTGAAGCTGAGGTGGGAGGTGAAGGTGGGGTCGGCTGCTCCCGCGCCGGGCTGGTCGGCGTCGCGGAGCCAGCCGTGTGCGGTGACGGCGTAGAGGACCAGCTCGGGCCCGGCGGCCGGCGCGGTGGGCTGAGCTCGCGCGTCGAGCGCCACGAGGAAGTCGGCCAGGGCCTCGCCGGGAACGTCCGGGGTGAAGTAAGCCGACCACGTCGCGGGCGGGCTACTGGTGTCGGTCGGGCGGAGACCTGCCAGGCGATCGGCCGCTCCCCCAGCTGGAACGGCTCGTCCGCCAGGGCACACTGGGCCCAGCGAAGGCCATCGGGGCTGATGTGCAGCACGGTGCTGCGCAGGGATTGGCGGTCCTCCTCCTCGTCCGGTTCCTTGCGGCCTCGGACGATCGCCAGGCTCGTCCAGCCGAGGCCGGCGAGCGTGTCGGCGACGACTTCGTAGAATTGATCGGACCGACCTTCGAGCGGGCCGGGCCGAAGGCGCCGACGCGCTGCTGGTCCGCGACTCGTAGGACGACTTCGGCTACCGCAACATGGTCCGACCGGCGCCGGATATGCGATCCGCCGAGCCCCCGGCCGGCCGTCGCCGGACTTCTCGATAAAGCCCCGCCGTCGCATCGATAAAAGCCCTTTATCGATTCAGAATAATCTGGTATTGGACAGACTCGACCCTCCCTCGGCAAGCTGATTGCACGTCATAAACGACACCGCCGTGGAGGGCCAATTGCGCAATACAGCAGCGGATGCCATCGCCGAGGCGATGGTCCGACACGGGGTCCGAGAGGTGTTCGGTCAGAGTCTGCCCTCGGCCTTCCTGCTGGCCGCGGAGGAGCGCGGCATCCGGCAGGTGACCTACCGCACGGAGAACGCGGGCGGCGCGATGGCCGACGGATATGCGCGAGTGGCCCACCGGCCCGCTGTCGTCGCGGCACAAAATGGCCCCGCCGCGACGCTTTTGGTGCCACCGCTGGCCGAGGCCATGAAATCCTCCACGGCGATCGTCGCCATTGTGCAGGACGTGCCGGTGGAATTCCGTGACCGGAATGCTTTTCAGGAACTCGACCACTTCACGCTTTTCGCTTCCTGTGCCAAATGGGTACGGCGGCTGGACGACCCGGAACGTGCCGACGACTACGTTGACATGGCGTTCACCGCGGCGGCCGGCGGCCGGCCCGGTCCGGCCGTGCTGCTGGTGCCGAAGGACGTTCTCGGGCGGCCGTCGGCCGAGCCGCAGGCGCCGGTCCGTCGGACGGCCCGACTGGACCGGGTGCCGCTGGACCGGCCGCGCCCGGACTCGTCCGCGGTGCGCGAGGCGGCTGAGCTGCTGGCCCAGGCACAACGGCCGGTCGTGATCGCCGGCGGCGGAGTGCACGGTTCCGACGCGTGCGCACAGCTCGCGGCCCTGCAACAGACCGCAGCCCTCCCGGTGTTCACCACGCCGATGGGCAAGGGCGCGGTGGCCGAGGACCATCCACTCTCGGCCGGTGTCATGGGGCACTTCATGGGTCCGAGAGGCATGACACACGGCCTGTTGCCGTGGCTGGCCGAGGCCGACGCCGTGCTCCTGGTGGGCACGCGCACCAACGAGAACGGCACGGACGGCTGGCGCACGCTGCCGCGGGGCGCCTGCTACGCCCATCTGGACGTCTCCGGCGCCGAGATCGGCCGCAACTACGAGGCACTGCGCCTGGTGGGCGACGCCCGCGCCGGACTGTCCGACCTCCTGGACGAGCTGGCGCGGGTGGGCCTGTCGAAGCGGCACGCGGCGCGCGGTGAGACGGAGGAAGCGATTGCGCGGGCCCGCGGCACGTACCGGGAGTCGACCGCCGAGGTCACCGGCAGCGACGCCGCGCCGGTGCGGCCGGAACGCGTGATGGCCGAACTCGACGCCCTGCTCACGCCCGGGACAGTCGTGGTCTCCGACGCCAGTTACTCGTCGGTGTGGACCGCCAACTACCTGCACGCCCGGCGGGCCGGTCAGCGCTTCCTCAGCCCGCGCGGACTGGCCGGCCTCGGCTGGGGGCTGCCCATGGCGCTGGGCGCGCGGACAGCGCGGCCCGAGGACCCGGTGGTCTGTGTGACCGGGGACGGAGGCTTCGCCCACGTCTGGGCCGAACTGGAGACGGCCGTCCGTGAGCGTCTCCCCGTGGCCGTACTCCTGCTCGACAACCAGCTGTTGGGATACCAACAGCATGCCGAAGTGCACCAGTTCAGCCGGGCGACCAGCGCGGTCGGCATGGCGCCGGTGCAGTACGCGGCGCTCGCGGAGAGCTGCGGTGCGGTGGGACTGACCGTACGCACCGCCCAGGAACTCCAACCGGCCCTGCAGGAAGCGCTGTCGTCGGACCGCCCGGTGCTGGTCGACATCATGACCGACCCCCATGCCTTCCCGCCGCTGACCGGCTGGGAGGACGACCCGCGGCTGGCCCCGCTCACGCTGTGACAGGCGCCCACCGGACAACGCTCCGGACAGGCGCCGCCCGGAAGACACCCCGACCGCACCCGCTCGTTCCTCGCGCGGCCCGCCACCGACAGCCGGTGACCGGGTCCGCCGGACCCGGACGACCTGGTGCCGCCCACGAGCTCGGCCTGCCGCGCCGGACGCAGACCCCCGAGCAGGCAGGCGTCGCCGTCCCCGGCCCGGCGCCGGAGCCCTCCCGCAGCTGCCTGACGCCGATCGGCTGACCCGCCCGGTCACCGCGGGGCCCCGGCCGTGCGATCCCCGACGAGGGCCGGCGCGATGCACATCCGCGCCGTTCGCCGGCCGGTGGGCCCCGCCCCCCAACCCGCCATCTACGGAAGGCCATCCCATGGCACAACGCAGCACCTCCGACAACCCGCAGCACGCCACCGCCACCGCTCCGGCCGGCCCCGGGCCCGCGGGCGTGGCTGTGGCGGATCCGCCGCCGCGCACCGCCGGCGACGGGCACCGGCAGTCCACCCCCTGGGGCCGCTTCGCCCTCCTGTACGCGGTGTTCTTCCTGATGGGCGCCGAGATGTATCTGGTCTCGCCGTTCCTGCCCACCATCTCGCACGATCTGCACACCTCCACCGCGGCGGCGGCCGCGGTGGTCACCTCCTACGTCCTGACTTACGCAATCGCCGGCCCCATCCTGGGCGTGCCCGCCGACCGCGTGGAGCGCAGGATGTTCATCACCGCCGGCGTCGCCGTCTTCCTGATCGGCAACGTGCTGTGCGCCCTGGCACCGACGCTGGGCACCCTCGTCGCCGCGCGGGCCGTGACCGGACTGGGCGGTGCCGCGGCGGCGCCCGCGATCTGGGCCTACCTGGCCGAGCACAGTGCCCCCGCGCAGCGCGGCAAGGCCATCTCCTGGGGCGCCTCGCTCTACTCGCTGGGGCAGGTGCTCGGCGTCCCGCTGGGCACCGCGGTCGCCGGACTGTCCACCTGGCGCTGGCCGTTCGCCGGCATCGGTATCGCCCTGGCCTGCGCGGTGCCGGTCCTGGCCACCCGGCTGCGCGGCGCCCGGCCGAACGGCGGACGCAGCTTCACGGCCGTACTGCACCCGTGGGCCGACTCGCGGATCCGGCTGGGCCTGCTGGCCACCGCGCTGCTGCAGGCCGGCCGGCTCGGCGCCTACACCTTCGCGGGCGTGCTCTTCTCCCAACGCTTCGGCCTGTCGCTCGGCGACCTCGGGCTCGTCGGCCTACTGGTGGGGCTCGCCTCCGTCGTCGGCTCCACCCTGACCGGCCATCTGGTCGACCGGGCCCGGGCACGTGGCCGCCACGAGATCTGGCTGTCGGTGGGATGGGCACTGGTCTTCGCGGTGGCCGTGGTCGTCGCGGTGACCTCCACCGCCCTGTGGCTGAGCCTGGCCGCACTCTTCGTCTGGTTCCTCGCCGGCGGCGCCTTCTTCAGCACCCAGCAGTCGTACCTGAGCACGGTGGATCCCACCCAGCGGGCCTCGGTGATCTCGTGGAACAACTCCATGATGAACGCGGGCATCGCGGTGGGCACCAGCCTGCTGGGCTCGCTCACCCTCGGCGGATTCGGGTTCGCCGCACTCGCCGGTGTCTTCGGCCTGACCGCGGCCGCCTGCTCGCTGGGCGTCGTCCTGTACGCCCGCCGGCCGGACCCCACACCCGCCTGACCCCCTCCCGACGCCTCTCCCACACCAAGGAGTTCCTTTGTCCTCCGCCTTGCCCGCCGTCGTCTCGACCAAGGGATCATTTCTCTACGACGAGCGCGGCCGGGACCACCTCGACGCATCGTCGGGTGTCCTCAACGTCAATCTCGGCCACGGCCATCCGCGGGTCCACCACCGCCGCGGACAGCCGGAGCGCACGGTCGTACTGTCGGAGCAGCCGAGCCACCACGGCATGACCGTCGGAGCCCTGGCCCTGACCGGCCAACCGCCCAAACCGGACACGGCGTTCGGGGCACTGATAGCCAACGGCTGCGTCGGCGGACCAAGGTGACGTCCCATCAGGAAATGCTACGTGCCGATCGCGAACGGTGACGGGAGGCGCTGGACCGGGTCGGCCGCGACCGGGGCGCTGCCGTCATCTTCGAACCAGTCGGCGGGTCGTCGTCGAGAGCCGCCCCGATGGACGACGAGACCCTGTGCTGGCTGCGCGCCGAGGCGGACGCACACGGCTTCCTGCTCATCGCGGACGAGGTGATGAGCGGCTTCGGACGCACCGGGCGCTGGTGGGCATACGACCACGCCGGAATCTCGCCCGACCTGCTCACCTCGGGCAAGGGGCCCACCAGCGGATACACCAGCCCGGCGGTGACGTTCGTCGCCGAGTCGCGCAGGAGCGGCCGGAGAGCGTGCCCTTCGGTGCCTGACAGGGGCTGGCAGCGCGTGGGGGTGCGGCGAGGGCCGCCTCGCCGCACCCCCACGATCGGCCGGGGCACCCCTGACCCGATGCGCCACCCGTGGCGCTCAGCCCACCGCCCGGCCTCCCGGGCACACCTCCGTGGCGGCCTGCCGGCAGCACGCGACGAAGTCCCGCACCGTCGGCGAACCGTCCCCGTCCCGCCAGGCCACCGCCACCGACGCGGTGGGCTGGCTCCCCGCGAAGCCCCGCACCACGGCACCCGGCGGGCACAGCTTCACCGCCCGCTTCCGGCCGATCACCGAAACCCCCGCACCATTGGCGACGGCGGCGAGAATGTGCTCGGGGTCCGGCTCCTCCTCCACGATCCTCGGCGGGCGCCGCGGCCATACCTGTCGCACGATCTCGTCGTAGTACGCGGTCCCTTGGTGCCGCGGCCAGAGCACCACCGGCTCGTCGGCGAGGTCGCCGGCACGCAACGCGTCGCTTAGGGACAGCGGATGCCCCTCGGGCACGACGGCGACCAGTTCCTCCACGCCGAGCCCGAGGGCCCGTACCCCCTCCTCCTGCACCGGGCCGCGGACGAAGGCGACGTCCACGCTGTGGTCGCGGAGCAGGTCGAGGTTCCACGTCGTCCAGCCCGTCATCGCCTCCACGTCGACCCGCAGATGGAGCCGGCGGAACCGGCGGACGAGTTCACCGAGGTTCAGGTCGGCACCGGATCGGGTGTAGGCGACGCGCAGTGCGCCGAGAGCACCCTCCGCGGCCGCCTGCACCGAACTCCGGATGGCGTCGGAGAGGTTGAACAGGGCGGGTACCTCACGCGCCAGCACCTTCCCGGCGGGCGTCAGCCTGACGGCCCGGCCGCCCCGGTCGAAGAGCTGGGCGCCCAACTCGCGTTCCAGCACCTTGATTTGCTGAGAGAGACCAGGTTGTGCGATTCCGATCTCCGCCGCGGCCCGTCCAAAATGCAGATGCTTGGCCAGAACGGCAAAGTACTGTAACCGGCGCAGTTCCAAAACCTTCCCCCCGTCGGATCCCCGTCAGATGCGGCACGTGCCGCAGCATACAAGCCGAGCCCTCTTTGCCGCTCACCCACCGCTTCCCTGACGCGCTTCTAACGTGATGGCCATCACTGTTCACGCCGTGCGGTAGTGCATTCCGCATAACGCCCCCAGCCGCGCCCCCGAACCTTTTCCGATTCAACCTCAATCCGGTGCCTTTCCATCCCATTCCTCTCCCGCCGCCGACCGCTCGCCATACCCTCACCGCAATTCCTCACCGCCCGTCAGCGCGTAATTCAGAACCGCGAATCCAGCCGACCGCACCACCCCGAGAAAAGGGAATCGGCCCATCGCCGATGCCGATCTCTTCGACCCCGAGCTCTATCGTTCGGTACGCCTGCCACGCGGACACCGGTTCGCGCCGGCCACCTTGACCACGCCTGCGTTGCTGCTCCGGCAGCCGGACCTCCGTACCTCCGGCGGATGGCGCGCCCTGCGCATCACCCTCACCTCTCGCCGGATGTGGCTCCTGTTCTGGTGCACCGTCGGCACCAACGGCACCTTCTACGCCTTCTCCGCGCTCTGGGGCGGCCCGTTGCTCACCGACGGCTTTGGACTGTCCGATGTCGCTGCCAGCTGGTACGCCACCGCGTCCCTGGCGCTATACGGCGTCGGCTCACTCCTGACCGGCCTGCTCTCGGACCGGGCCGGGCGCCGCAAACCGTTCGTGGTGACCGCCTCCGTCGCCGTGGTCCTCGGCCGGGCCGGTCTGGCGTGGACACCCTGGAGCCCCGGCTGGTCGGCGTTCGCCCTGTACGGACTGGTGGGCCTGGCCGCCGCCCAGGTCACCGTGTCCTTCGCCGCGCTCAAGGAAAGCGTCGGCAGCCGCGGCGCGGCAACCACCCTGTCCGTGGTGAACTCCGGCGTCTCGCCCCGCCCTCATCCAACCCCTCTTCAGCCGCCTGCTGGACGCCTTCGCCGGCGACGCGTCACACCGCACCCTCGGCAACTACCACCTCGCCCTGCTGCTGCCCCTAGCCGTCAGCCTCCTCGGCCTCCCGGCCGCCTTCCGCATGCGGGAGACCCACGCCTTACCCCTGCCCCAGGAGACCACGCCAACGCCGGACGACTCCCAGTCACGCCAGGCGCCCTCGGAAGCTTCCTGACGGCCCTTCAGCCATTCGCCGACTACCCGGCACGCCCACCGAAGGGATCCCGCTCCCCGCACACGCCAACAGCCCAGCTCGCAAGGTAAATTGACACACATCAAGCACTCTGTCGTGCAGCGCATGGACCGCGATCACAAGCCGATACGCCTGCCCCCCGCATGGACACCGCCTCCGTCCTCCGGACCGACTTCACCGACCCCGCAGCCTGGGACCATCCGCTCAAGGCCCTGGAGATGCCTGCGCACCTCCGCGCCATCGCCCAACTGCTCCGGGAAGGCAACATGAAGACCGCGGACGTCCCTGCCCTGAACGTGGAAGACGTCCTCCCCGCCACCCGCCGCGGGATACCCGTCATTGAGCAGGCGAACCAGCCACCGGGAGAAGCCGTTGGCGACCGTGAGCAGGGCCCGCTCTTCGCGGCCCCATCAGGCAAGCAAGTCGACCGCTGAGCCATCGCGAGGCAGATGCGGCGCAGCACACAGGTACGGACCCCACGCCATCCGTCTCGGCGTCCTCGGCAGTCGCCACGCAGGTCCGCGCCGAAGCTCTCACTGACCACGCGAAAGTCGCCCCTGTACCCGGATCAATCCGGGTACAGGGGCGACTTTTGCATACCTGACGGAGATTCAGAGAGTGCGTCATTCGTGCGTCAAGTTATCGTCTGTAACGCCCATAACGCACACCACACGAAACCGCAGGCCAGCGAGATGGCGGCGTCGGCACGCGGGTTCGGTCGCTGCGTGAGCGGATGCCACGGGACCTGCGCGACTCACCGGGCCCGGAGTTCCATGCGTCCTCGTTCACCTCCCCGTACCTGAACGGACCTTCCGGGAGGGCCTACATGGCCGCGATCGCGCCGTTTCGACACCTGGTCGTGTACCCATCGCTGATCCCGGCGATCGGGCGCCGCTGGCAAGCGCTCACTAACAGTTCAACGCCACACATGAGGAGTATCGATGGTGCCGCCCAGATGCTCCACCTGTATGCGGACGCGGCCTATCGAGCGCTGCCGATGTTGCGGTCGCCGTCGGCGCCCTGGAGCATCAGGGTGGTCTCCTCGATGCGCCGGAAACGCCCGTCGGCGGCGAACTCGCCGAAGAGGTAGACCTCCACGCGGACGGAGGAGCCGTCGGTCTTGTCGACATCGATGATGTGCCGGTCGGCGTACAGGTCGCCCTGCACGAGTTCGTCCAGCACCCGGATCGAGCCACCCGCGACGATGCCGCGCAGGTGGGCGATGTGGGCCGTGAACTCGCTCCGGTCGTCCCAACGGCCGTCGGTGCGCTGGCGGTAGTCCGGAGCGAAGTGCCGGTCCACGGCCTCGGACAGCTCCAGCCCCGGCGTGAAGAGCAGGTCGGTCATGGCGGAGACGACGTCGGTACGGAAGGCGGTGGTGGTCATGGCTGTCCTCACAGAAGGGTCGGGAACACGGGTTCCCGGATCGGGGATTTGCGTGCGTCGAGCACGCATCTGGAGAGTACTACAGACTGCGTGCGCCGCGCACGCTAATCTGGAGGGCATGCCGAACGATGTAGGACACGAGATCGCCGACGCGCTGGCAGCGCTGCTCAAGCGCGATACCCGGACACAGCTGTACCAACGCCTGACCGAGGGCCTGGGCGACGCCGTGGACGAGACCACCTACCCCGTCCTCAGCGGGCTGGCCCGCATCGGCCCGCGCAGCGCCGCCGACCTCGCCAGCGAGATCGACCTGGACCGCTCCGGCGTCACCCGCCGCGCCACCCGCCTGGAGAACGCCGGCCTCCTGCGCCGCGATCCCGACCCCCGCGACCGGCGCGCCACCCTGCTCGCGCTCACCGAGACCGGGCAGCAGACCGTGGACGTCACCCGACGCCGCCTCGCCGCGCACATCGAGGCATCCCTGGCCTCCTGGCCGCCCGCCGAGGCCCGCACCTTCGCCCACCACCTCCAGCGCTTCGTCACCGACGGCCCCTTCACCTGATCCGGAACCGAATTACGTGATCGTTCACAATCGCCGCCCACCTGGACGACCCCGACCCAGTCACCCGCGAAGCCGCCACCGACGTCCACACTCGCCGACCACCGCCCTGGAGGGCGCCGCACCCGGCCGGTGATCACCCGGCTCACCGAAATTTGACCGACGCTGGCGATCTCCGAGGTCAAACGTCGTTGGCTGCGGCTCTTGCAGGGGGTGGTGATTCGAGGATGCGCGGCGATCACGAGCCACGCTGCACTCACTGCGGTCGTGTTTCTTCACGCTCGGCTCGTGGGCCGGCCTGCCTGGACACTCCACCGTCGCACACCCGAGTGCACCGACCGGCTACGTGCTCCAGCTAGCTTGCAAGCGGCGCCGTACCCCACTCTGTGCGGAACTGCTGGAGCTGACCGAGCCCCGCCGGACGCCTGTCCAGCGGGAACTCTTCTTCACGACTGCTAGCCGACTGGCCCCTCGATCCGGGGAAGGCCGGCGACGATCAGGTCGAGGGCGAATTCGAAGCGCTGGTCGAAGTTGTCAGGGCCGACGTACGGCAGGACCGCGGCCAGGGCCGGGTAGGTGTCGGCCGGGACCTGGTCCGGGAGGAGGGCCGGTGCGGTCTCCTGGGCGGCCTGCTGTTCCTGGGCGAGGCCCAGGGTCAGGTAGAAGATCGACCAGTGGGTCCACGCGGCCGTGCGCGGCGAGTGGCCGGCCGCCAGCAGGGTGGCGATCACGGTGTCGGCGTAGCGCAGCGTGCGGGGCTCGGCGGCGAAGACGCCCGCGACCATTCTGGCGGCGTCGCGGTGGGAGAGCAGCGCCGCGCGGCAGCGGCGGCTCAGTTCCTTGAGCCGGTCGGGGAACGCCTCGGGCAGCGGCTCGTCGAGACAGTGCTCAAGGAGTTCATCGGAGGCCAGTTCGAGCAGGCGGCCCTTGCTGGAGGCGTGCCAGCGGACGGTGTTGTGCTGCACCCCGAGCCGGGCCGCGACGGCGCGCATGGTCACCCCGTCCAGCCCGTGCTCGTCGAGGACCGCCAGCGTGGCGGTGACGATCTCGTCCTGTGTCGTGCCCATCCGATGCGCCTTCCTGGTCGGCTTCCGCACCCCTGTTGTCCAATGGACAATTCTAGGGCATGCTCACCCTTGTCCAATGGACAAGAGCGAGAGGAAGTGGTTGTCATGCTCGACGTGCTCATCGCCGGGGCCGGCCCGGTGGGGCTCTGGCTGGCCGCGGAGTTGCGCCTGCACGGGGTGGAGGTGACCGTCGTGGAACGCCGGGCGGCACCGGACGGACGGTCGCGCGCGGTCGGCATGCAGGCCGGCACGCTGGACACCTTCGCCACCCGCGGACTCGCGGAGCGGTTCATCGAACGCGGCACCCCGGTGCCGACCGGCCACTTCGGCGCGGCGACCACCCGGCTGGACTTCTCCACGGTCGGGGCGGTGCACCCGTTCATGCTGGCGCTCGGTCAGTCCGTCACCGAACAGCTCCTGGAGGAGCACGCGGTTGCCGTGGGCGCCCGGGTGCTGCGCGGGGAGGAGGTCGTCTCGCTCACCCAGGGGCCGGACGCCGTCGAGGCGGTGGTCCGGGCCGGCGGCACCCACCGGACCGTACGGGCCCGCTGGGTGGTGGGCTGCGACGGCACCCGCAGCGCGGTGCGCCAGGCGGCCGGTATCGACTTCCCCGGTCAGGACACCACCCTGACCGGGTGGCTCGCCGACGTCGAACTCGACGACCCGCCCACCGCGCCGCTCGCCGCCACCGGGCCGGCCGGTTCGTTCCTGGCAGCCCCGATCGGCGACGGCGTCCACCGACTGGCGGGCCTGTCCACGGCCACCATGCACCACGGCACCGGTGAACCGCTGACTCTGGAGGAGGTGCGCGAGCAGACCCGCACGCTACTGGGACGGGACCTGGGCATCCGCAACCCCCGGTGGCTGTCGCGCTACGGCAACGCCACCCGCCAGGCCGCGCGGTGCCGAGCCGGTCGGGTGCTGGTGGCCGGGGACGCGGCGCACATGTTCTTCCCGGCCGGTGGGCAGGGCATGAACCTCGGTATCCAGGACGCCACCAACCTGGGCTGGAAGCTGGCCGCAACCCTTCAGGGCCGGGCGCCCGACGGGCTGCTCGACAGCTACGACACGGAGCGCCGGCCGGCCGCCCGCGCCGTCATCGACAACACCCGCGCGCAGCTCGCCCTGTTCGCCGCGGCGAGCCCGGAGCAGATCGCGCTGCGCGAGGTCTGGTCCGCCGCGCTGGCCGAACCGCAGACCAACCGCCAGTGGGCCCGCCGGATCGCCGGCTTCGACGACCCGCTCCCCGCCGACACCGCACCCGGCGCGCACCCGCTGAACGGCACGCGACTGGCCGGCCTCGCCCTGGACACGGCCGACGCACCCACCGCCCACCCGTTGATGCATCACGGCCGGCCGCTGCTGCTGGACCTCGGCGGGACGCGGACGCCGTGTTCCGCAGGCGGTCTGGAACAGCGGACGGTCACCGTCAACACCGTAGCGGCGGATCCGATCTGGCGGGACGTCACCACCGTTCTGATCCGGCCGGACGCCCGGATCGCCTGGGCCAGCACCGATACCGACCCGCAGTGCCGGGCCGCGGACTGCCTCACCGCCCTGCGCACCCTGTGCCGCTGAGCGCGCTCGGTGAGCCCACCCGCCGGACAACGCCGGCCCATCAGTGCGGTGGGCGGGTGCGGAGGATACGAGATTCGAACTCGTGACGGGTCGCCCCCAACACACTTTCCAGGTCTGTTGGCGGGGTGGTGGGCGGCGTGCAGGGGCGGGCCCGTTGCCGACAAAGGGGACCCCGGCTGGTGCCGAGGGCGTAAGACCTCCTGGAGCGCTGCTCCAGGAGGCGGCCCGAGCCAGGAATCCCCTACCTGAAGAAAGGGCGTCCGCAGTCAACGGAGACGTCTCATCGGGAGATGGTGATGCTGGCCTCGGCGATCGATGGGCTGGCTGTGAGCGCGTCGATGATCTGCTGCTGAGAGGTTCGCGTGCGGTTGTCCATGGCGGCTCGGGCCGCGACCGGATCGCGGTCGCGGATCGTTTCCCAGACCGCGCGTCGTTGATGCGCGGCTGATGCCGAGAACGGAAGCGAGCCCAAGGTGATCCGCAGAACTCGTTCCAGCTCGTCGAAGACCTGGATGACCGACCGAGCCAGCCTGTCGTTGCCGCAGTTGTCGGCGATGATCGCATCGAACTCCAAAGTGGCGCGGAGGAACGCCTCGATGCTCTCCGTATCGCTTGGCTCGTAGGACTGGCCGAGAAGTTCTTCCATACGGGCGAGATCATCCTGCGGGCAGCCGCGCTCTGCCGCGAGGGCAGCGGTCTCCGTCTCCAGAAGCCGGCGGAAAGCGCACAGATCGCGTGCCCCCTTCAAGGTCACAGGCAGGATCCGGTATCCCGAGCGAGGGAGCGCATCGACCAGCCCATCGCGCTGCAGCCGGGTCAGAGCCTCTCTCACCGGCATGGCGCCGGCGTCGGTCAACCGCGTCAGATCCGTCTTGGTGACACGGGCGCCGGGCGCCAGGTCAAGCTCGATGATCCGCCGCTTGATCGCGAGATATGCGCGCTCGGTGGCGCTCAGGCTGGGGTGGTCCGTGCTGAGGATGGCGGGCAGATACTTCACGTACCCATCCTAGGGATTTGATATCTCAGCTAGAAGTCCTTGGATCTTAGTGTGTGCGTGAAGGCGCTGGATCCGGCAGGTGGTTCGTCCGGGGAGATCATGTGCCGCCGGTGGCGGCCGACGCCGTAAAGGTGGCCCGCGAGACGCCGGTCGCGATCGTCTTCGCGGCCGGCTGTCGGCTGCGCCTCGTGGCAGTTGCCGCCGCTGTCCGGTCTTGCCTGGCCCCTCTGTCGGCATTTTCCTCGCCGGACCTCGCGGGGGCGCAATCGAACCCGTCTGCCTGAGGGTGGCGAAACAGGGGGCCAGGGCGAACGATCAGTCCGCCGCTGCCGTCAGCTGCTTCACAAAAGTGTCTGCGACCTGCGCAACCCACTCCGGATTCTCAAGCGGCGGGTAATGCCCGATGTCAGGCACCCTCAGCAACTGCGCCGCCGAGCCCATCTCGGCGACCGTGTCATCGACCAGCTCATCCTGCACGAAGAAATCGTCGGTGCCCTGCACGAGCAGGACCGGGCACCGCACATTGCCGAGTCGGCCGCGCAGATCATGGGAAGCCCACGCCTGACCGTCGAACTGACCGGCCTGCTGGGAGGTGCTGCGCTGGAGCCATCTCAGCTCGGTTTCCTGCTCGGCCGTCAGCTTCTTGCTCGCCGAGGTCACCGCCACATACTCAAGGTGATCCGTCCAGCCGGCATCGGGCGCGCTTGTCCGACCTGCCAGCAACGCGGCAGCCTCGGCCGACAGCGGTGTCCACGACGCTGCTTGCATCGCCACGACACCTCGATAGCTCTCTCCGTGGTGAGCGGCAAGATCCAGTGCCGCCAGGCCCCCGACAGAGGCGCCGAGCACAAAGGGCGAGATTCCAGGCAGCACCGTGCGCACGAGCGCGTGCACGAACTCGGCGTGGTCGTGAATGGAAGTCCCCGGCTGCCACTGTGCCGGGTAGGAACGGCAGTGCCCTGGAAGATCGGGCGCGATCGCGCGATATCCGCGTTCAGCGAGCAACGGCAGAAGGTGCCGGTAGATCCGAGAGTCCGTGGCCCCCGGGTGAATGCACACGATCGGGACGCCTTCGCCGGCCTCGTCGAAGTAGGTGCGCGCACCATTGACCGCGACATAGCGGCCCGTGATCGGTTCGAAGATCGTCATCGCTCAACTCCTTGCTGGCCACGTACAGGGATTTTGTCGGCCATATGACAGCGGCTCACTGTCAGCATTAAGGCATCTAAGATCTCTATAAAGCAAGTTGAGATCTCAGCTTGCGGCCTGGTCGCGGGCTCTCGGGGCGGCTATGGCCGGGGCCGGGTGAACAACCCCTGCTCGGTCTCGGCCAGGATCCCGCGCTCGGCCAGCCGCTTGAGCTTCAGGCGGACGTTGTTGACCTTGTTGGGAGCGATCTCCACGTCCATCGCCTCGCACACCGCCCGCGCCCGCAACGGTGCTTCGGCTGCGGCGAACACCACCGTGATCGGCTGATAGGCCGGATGGTCCGGCAGCTTCGCGGACGGCGGCGCGGGCGGCCGCGGATCGGGCAGCTCCGGCAGCGTCTTGCGGGTAATCCGGATCTCCTCGGCGGCCTTGTCGAACCCGTCCAGCAGAACGGTCAGCTCCGCGATCTTCTCCCGGGCCGTCTCGGCCTGCACGGCGATCTCCTGCTCCTGCAGCTGCACGTGCACCGCCCCCAAGGTCAGTTCCCGCCGGCCATGCGCCGCGCCAGGTGGAGACGGAGGGCCCGGTGAGCATCCTCGACAACAGGTCGCTTATGGCCCAGTACACCTCGATTCGGCCGAGGCGGGCCGGTGCTCGTAGTCGCGCGCCAGCCTGCGGTGCAGCATCAAGGCCCCGTTCGTCTTGTCCGCCACCCACCTCTTGGGCTGGGGAACGAACCCGGCGTCGCCGGGGTTGCGCTTCACGACTTCGACCTCGATGCCCACCTTCGCCCCGTGGGCCTTGACGGTGCTCTTGAACCCCTGGTCCACCAGGGCCTTCTTCACGGTGCCCGGCTCGGTGGCGGCAACCACTCTGTCCAGCAGCGCGGTACCGACGGCGTTGTCGTGGACGGAGGCGGCCAGCACCACCACCGCGATCACCAGGCCCAGCACGTCAACGGCCAGTCCCCGCTTGCGCCCCGGCACCTTCTTGTTCGCATCCCGCCCCGTGGTGTCGGCCGGGACTCCGGCGGCGGCATGCAGGCTCTGGGTGTCGAGCCTTCCAGGCGGTGATCACGGGCTCGATCAGGGCCCAGCGCTCGTCGGATAAGTCGCTCTTGTAGGGCTGGCGGTCGCTCACGGGGAACACTCCAGCATGGCCGGGCCCTCTGGTTAGCGCGGATGCTGCGGTCCCACACAACCCGGTGACAACAGTTACGACATCACGTCACATACCACCCTCTCAGCAGTGGTGCGGTTGTCGCCGGGGCAACGAGGGTCGCCACCGCGTCGTCCTCAGCGCCGGGGCCTGCCGAAGGTCGCCCTCCCGAGCGGCACCGACGGACCTACCTACCCCTGCATTCGGATAGCTGACGGCAAGATCCGGACCATGCACGGACCAACTCTCTTCCGGCGGCATCCACAGCCGCCATTGCCACAGGTCAGCGCCACTATGAGCGCTGTACCGCCAACAGACCAAGAACCTGCTGGTCAGTTACCCCGGCCAGAAGCTTGGGTGCTTCTGATGGACGCCCACACCGGGCGCGTCGAGCTGACGCCGACCGCCGAGAACCTGGTGCGACGACTGGCTTGGGCGCACGGGGCGGTGATGTTCCACCACTCCAGCGGCTGCTGCGACGGTGGCGCGCCCATGTGCTACCTCCGGGGCGGTGCCCCGGAGGTCCAGCTCGGTCACGTGGCCGGCGGCACCCCTTTCTGAATGAGCGCGGACCAGTACGTGTACTGGTCGCACACCCACCTCACCGTGGACGTGGTCACCGACCGGGGCGGCGGCTTGTCCCTGGGAACCCCGCAGGGCGTACGGTTCCTGCTTCGCTCCCGGCTGCTCACCAACGACGAGTGGAGCACGACGAGACGGAACCGCCCCTCTACTCTCACAGCGCCGGCAGCGCGTTGCAGACGGGGCTGAGATGACCCTCTGCTACACGCAGCCGCAGTGGTCGACTACCACGGCAACGCCACGCCCGAGACGGACCGCACAACAGATCAGCAGCGACCCAGCACGGGACGGGTTGCCCGGGGTGATGACAGGTGCCTACAGGTCAGCACACAGTCAGCACGGGTAGCGCAAGAGCCCCGGTTCGCTCCGGGGCTCCTCCATTGTGACCTGCACGTTTGCCATCAGGAACGATCTCCGCTAAATGGACGCATCAGATGCCTTATTGATATGAGTGCAGCATGGACCTGCTCGCGCACCTTGAGGCGTACGTCGCGGCCGTCGACGAGGCGAGCTTCTCGCGCGCTTCCGAGCGGCTCGGGATCGCCCAACCGCTCCTCAGCCGACGCATCAAGACGCTGGAGGCGCACTTCGACGGCCAGCTGTTCGACCGTTCGCGGCGGCAGGTCGCCACCACCGAGTTGGGTGTCCTCCTGCTGCCGTACGCCCGGGACGTGCTGGACCGGGCCCAACGGCTGCGGCACGTCGCCCGGTCGGCCCGGCAGTCGGCGGTCCGTGCCGTCGGAGTGCCGGCGGACTGCGGCGCGGCGGCGCTGGCCCGCGTCCTCCGCGCCGGTGCCGAGCGCGGCGCCACGTTCGGAGTGCGGGAGCTACCGCCGGAGGAGCGGGCGGCGGGCCTGGCCGATGCCTCGCTGGCGTACGCGCTGGTTCGGGTTCCCCCGGAGAACGCCGCGCTGCGGGTACCGCTCGGCCTGGCGTCCGCGCCGTCGGACGTCCCGGGCGGTGCGCGTCCCGGGTCGTCCGAGGGCCGGCTGCGGACGCGTCGGCGCGCGGTCCACCTGGAGGATCTGCGACCGCGGCGCGGGAGGGGTGCGCGGCACGAGCGACCGGCTGCGGTGCCGATCCTCACGATGGTGGAGGACCACGTCCCCTACGCGCAGGACCGGCTGGGCCGCGCCGTCGCGCGGGCCGGGCTGCCGGAGGCCACGGTCCGGCCGGCCGGGCCGGTGGCGGCCGCACTGGTCGAGACCCTGGCCGGGCAGGTGACGCTGCTGTGTGCCGAGCCGTTCGCCCAGCGGCACGGGGCGAGTTGGGCGCCGCTGGGCGATGCCGCGCTGCACCGCGGGTACGACCTGCGCGCGGCGGACCGCGACCGGGGCCCGGCGCAGGTACCGCACTGGTTGGTTGCGCTGTTGGCCGCCGCGGTCGGTGCCGCCGCGGCCGAGCCGACCACGGCGGAGGCCGGGGTCGCGGGCGAGGACGGCGCGTCCCGATTGGCGGCGCACGGATGAGCGCCCGACAGGTACCTGGGCCGGTCTGTGTCGCCGATGACGCAGACCTCTTCGATGTCGCCGAGGCGATCGCAGCGGAGTGGGCGGCCGTTGGTGTCCGCGGCTCGTTCCTGGCCCGGCACATCGACACCGGTGAGCAACTCGGCTTCGACGTCGGCGCATCGGTACCGCTCGCCTCGGTGGTCAAGGTCCCGCTCGCCCTCGTCGCGCTGGACCGGATCGCGACCGGGGAGCTCGACGCGGCGAGGCCCGTGGTCATCGACCCCGCCACGAGCAGTGTCGGGCCCACCGGACTGGCGGCGTTCCGGCACCCGGCCACGGTGGCCGTCGGCGACCTGCTTCTGCTGATGCTGTCGGTGAGCGACAACGCCGCCGCCGACGCCTTGTTCGACCTGGTTCCGGCGGACGAGGTCGATGCCCGGCTCCGCGCCTGGGGGTGCGCTGACCTGCGCGTGCGGCATCGGCTGAACCGCATGTACGAGTGCGCCGCCGGTGCCGCGGGCAACGACTTCTCCCTCGCCCTGGAACTGGCCATCCGCGACGACCACTCGGGGCGGCACACCATTGAGACGCTGGATCCGGCGCACGCAAACGCCGGCACCGCCACCGCTCTGGTCGACCTGCTGCAACGGGTGTGGCGGGACGAGATCGCGCATCCCGATGCCTGCGCGGAACTGCGCCGTTTGATGGGACGGCAGGTCTACACCCACCGGCTGGCGAGCGAACTGCGTGCGGACACGCTCCGGGTGAGTGGCAAGACGGGCACGTTCCTGCACCTGCGGCACGAGATCGGCGTGGTGGAATCCGAGGTCGGCGACCGGGTGGCGATGGCCGCGCTCACCCGCTCCGACCGCCGGGCCAACCTCGCGCCGGACATCGACCTCGCCATCGGGATGGGTGCGCGGCGCGCCTTCGAGGCGCTGCGCCGCTGACGGCCTCGGTGCGAGGGGGGACTTCGCGTTGCCCGGTCTCTGTGGTCGCGGCGGCCGGAGTCACTCAGGGGTGGCCCCCGCCGTGGAAGCCGGGGCCCCCGTGGAAGCCCGGACCGCCGTGGAAGCCGGGGCCCCCGTGAAAGCCGGGACCGCCAGGGAAGCCGGGACCGCCGTGGAAGCCCGGACCGCCGTGGTCGCCGTGATCCCCGTGACCGCCGGGCCCACCGTGGTCGCCCGGCCCGTCGTCCCCGCCATCGCCGTCGTGGCCGTCATGCCCGCCATGGTCGCCGTCCGGGCCGCCGTGCACCGGTGGGAGGTTGACGGTGTCGCAGTAGATGACCGGGCCCGGGGTGGTGGATGGGGTGGTTCCGTCGGCCGGGATGCCCTCGGTTTCCATGACCAGCAGGCGCAGCGGGGCGCCGCGGTGTTCGGGGGGTATCGAGACCTGGCCCGTGTAGAAGGGCGTCCGGGAGGATTCCGCGTCGATCGAGGTGAGTGCGGTGGCGGTGTCGTCGAGCGTCACCCAGCCGAGGTCCGCGTCGTCGACGACGCGGTTCCGGCGCTGGAGCGTGGCGGTGATCCGCGGTGGCTGCGAGCCGGTGGGGTCCCAGGAGGGGCCGGTGACGCTGACCGTCAACGCCTCGCCGAGTGTGACCCGCAGTTCCCGGTCGGGCAGGGTGCGCACCAGGTCGGCGAGGACGACCCGGGAGATCTCGGCTCCGGGGATCGCCTCCGGCTGGAAGCGGACCAGGGCGAGCCGGACGAAGGGCAGGCAGGCGTCCCCGGTGTCCAGGTCCAGGTCGCAGAACCAGCGGCCGCCCTTCGCATCCGCCTCGAACTGCGGGGCGAAGCCCACGACCGTGACAGGGAGCGGGCCGGAGGGCGTGAGGACGGAGAGGTTCCCGGACTGCCGCTGCGCGCGGGGGAACGTGGCTGCGGTCGGGGCGACGACGGGCGCGGAACGGTGGATCGGGTCGCGGCCCATCAGGGTGACCCAGGCGTCCCGTACGGAAGTCGGGTCGCCGCCCGGTGGCTCGCCGAGGACCACGCCGAGCAGTTCGCCGTCGCCGGAGGAGAACCAGGGGCGGTCGAGGTACACCCGGATTCCGCCGCCGCGTCGGCGGTGGACGAGGGTGCCGGGTGGTCCGTCGACGGGCTCGAAGCCGAGGGTGGGCATGCAGTACAGCAGCCGTGGCGCGGTGGGGGGTGCGCTGCTCGGCACCGAGTGTTCCTTCGCGTCCCCCTCGACGGTCAGCACGTGCTGGCCGGGCTCGGCGAACTGCGGAGGGAAGCAGTCCCCGAACGTGCTGCCGGCGATGGGGTGGTAACGCACCATTCGGTGTTTGGTGTCGCCGAACTCGTGCTTCTGGGGTGCGGGCGGGGACTTGTCCAGGCTGTTGGGGTCGGCTTGGATCGCCTTCGCCTTGTCCTCGGCCGCCTGGGTGCTGAAGGTCAGGACGCCGTCGTGCAGGACGGCGGGTTCGGCGCCGGGGACGCCGTCCTTGGACGCCCGTGCCGTCAGCAGGCCGAACACCGGGACGGTCATCGGTCGGGCGTCACGGCCGGTGGGCCCGCCGTCCGTCACCTCGGTCCACTCGGCGACCAGGTCGATGCGGCCGGTGGTCCCCTCGTCGAGGGCGACGGTACCGGCGAGGTGTTCGGCGGTCGCGCCGGCGGCGCGTGGTGACGCGGGGGTGGACAGCTCCAACACCGGTGTCCGGAGGGGCTGTTGCACCGCGTGCATGAGCGTCAGTTCGTGCCAGGGGGTGAACATCCAGTGCCGGCTGGCCGCCGCCAGTGCCAGTGTCTCGTCGGCCAGGTGCTGGTCGGCCGTCCGCCCCGCCGCCGCGTCCGCTTCCGTCCCGGCCGTGAGCAGGGCTGCCTGGTCGGGCGACTCCCGGCACCACGCGGCCACACCCATGATCCGCTCGTCGAAGTCGATCCGGGAGGACACCCGGACGGTAGCCACGGCGCCCTTCGGCAGCAATACGGTCAGGACTCGGGACGCCTCGTCGAAGCGGGGCGGTCCGGTGCCTTCGGCCAGCCTCAGTCGGAAGGACCGGGGACGGTGCCAGACCTCGCCGCCCCAGGGGACCGGGAAGGGCTCGCCGGGGGGCATGCCCGGCAGGTCCAGGAAGACGGCCCCCGTGGCCAACGGGTCGGGAAGGTAGGGCAGTTCGATCTGGTCGCCGGTGTGCAGGGCGTTGTTCGCCGGGTTCTTGGGGTCTGCCGCCGGTGACTTGACCGGCTCCAGGTGGACGTTCGGCTGCGACGGATCGTCCAGCGAACCGCTCTCGCGTACGGCCAGGTCGTAGAGGGTGTTCTGGACGTTGCGGTCGGTGGAGCCGATGGCCGCGTCCAGCCGTCCGTGCCACTCGACGCAGCGCAACGACGCCTTGGGGGCGACCACATGGCGTTCGTCGACGCCCTGGTACGGGGCGTGTCCGTCCACAGTGACCAGCGACGAGCGGTTGAAGTCCGCGGCGTACTGCTCCGCCGTGCGGCCCGTCCCGGGGCCGGGGCCGGCGGCAGTGGTATCGGTGCCGCAGTCGACCGTGAAGCCGCTCTTGCGGCCGAGTTCGGTGAGGGAGGTGCAGCCGGGGATGCCGTCGGCGTCGCTCCCGGTGAAGCCCTGGTCGCGTTGCTCTTGTGCGTAGGCGGCCCTGGTCTGGTTGCCGAAGACGCCGTCCGCGCCTCCGGGGAGGGAGTGGCCGCGGTCGATGAGGGCCTGCTGCACGATGCGGACGTCGTCGTTGGTCTCGCCGAACCGGACACGGGCGAGGGCGACCCGCACCGGACTCCCCCCGGGGCCGGGCGGAGTCGCCGGCGGCGGTCCGGCCCCCGGGCTGCTGCGGATCACCATCCGGAAGGCCGAGGCGCCTTCCCCGAAGGGCAGTCTGGGGGCCACGGCGGGCGCCGGGACGGCCTCGAACCTCCGGAAGATCAGCAACCCGGCACCGGGCAGCGCCAGGCCGTCCCCCTTCATCAGCTCGTCGGCCTCCGGGACGTCGGGGCCGTTGCCCGCCAGGTCGACGGTGCGCAGTCGCACCCGGTACTCGTGGCCGAACCGCAGCCTGGGCAGCGAGCCGGGCCGCGCCGTGGCCGTGATCTCCAGGGGCAGTTGCGTCTTCGCCTCGTTGCTGATCGACACCGGAGGGTTGGGGGGTCTGTCGTTCTCGACGGATCCCTCGTCGATGTCCAGCACCCGGCCCGGGCGGTGCGTGGACAGCGACCATCCGTCCCAGGTGACCAGTTGCTCGGGTACGGCGAGGTGGCGGTCTTGGTTCTCGGGCGGTGGTGAGACCAGGTTGACCTGGAAGAAGCCCTCGTCGGAGGCGGTGAGCAGGAGCGGTCCGCCATGCGGTTGCCGGTACTCCACCTCGCGCTCGTGCAGGGAGAACCAGTGGCGCTGTTGTTCGTCCCAGATGTCCATCCGGTGGCCGCGGATCAGGTCCTCGGCGAACATCTCGGGGGCGTCGGGGGGGTGTGCGTCGGCCGGGGCGGCTCCCGGAGGTGCGGAGTCCGGATCCGGCTCCGGCTCCGGGACGGTCGCGCCGTCCAGTGCCAGCACCCGGGTCAGGGCCGTGTGGTGCTCCGCGGCCCGTCCGAACTCCGCCATGAGGCTGTCCAGGCGTTTGTCCCGGACGAGCGAGATCCCATGGGTGCGGACCGTGGAGAGTCCCGTGGCGTCCGACGGGAGGGACAGCAACTTGAGGGCGGCACCGTCGATATCGGCCTGTTCGACGGAGAACGTCGCCTCGGGCAGCGCCTCCACACCGCGGGTCGGCGGCGCGAGCGGGTCGGCGGCCGTCCGGGACCGGGCCCCGGGGGCGAAGACGTGGCGGCCCGGGAGGAAGTCCAGGAGGAAGACGTACCGGGTGCGCAGTGGTACGTCGTGCGAGTCCGACCCCAGTGCGGACGTCCAGTGGGGGGTGACGGTCAGGAACCGTTCGCCCGAGGAGACGGGCAGCCGGTCGGCCGGCAGGAGGAAGTCCAGGACCAGGCCGAGGCGCCGGAGCAGCGCGGGGTGGTCGCCGAGCGAGGTGAGCATCTGGTGGAAGTCCACCGGCGGCAGGCTCGGTCGCGGTGGCGGTGCGGGCTCTTGGCCGTGGAACTTGGGCGACCCGCGGGTCGTGTGGAACGTGCCCAGGTCGGTGAGTGCCTGGCGCAGCTCGGCATCGGATCCGGTGGCGCCGCCGGTCGGCGCGGCCACGTCGTCGGCGTCCGTGGGTGCGGTGCCCAGCGAGCCGAGCACGCCGCCGGTCGGGGGCGGTGTCTCGGGCGACGACGTGGCCGTGTCGACGTAGGTGTTCCGGGTGACCGTCCTGACTCCCTTGGCCGAGTAGGTGCGGTACTGCCGCTGGGCGGGGTCGTCGAAGACGTAGGGCTGCAGAGGCGTGTCCGAGTGGAAGAGGCTCGTCCACACGTGCGTGTCGGGGCCCGGGCCCTGCGGCGTCAGCGGGCCGGCGACGGACGTGGCCGCCGCGGGCGTGCCGTCCCCGGTGGCGAAGTCGAACGTGGCCGCCTTGACCTTGTCCGGCCAGGTGAGGAAGTCGGGGAAGTTCCCCAGGGTGGTCTCGGCCGGCTGGCCGGGGGTGTCGAGGCGGGGCGCGAGGAAGACCGACACCCGGGCCTGGGTACCGTCCTCCGAGAGCCCGGCGGGCAGAACGGTCCAGGTGAGGTGCTGTTCAGCGGCCATGGTCGGCTCCCGCGGGGATCGGGGCGAACGCCTCGCAGTACACCTGCCAGTCGTCCCGCGCGACGCAGGCGGCGAAGGTCGGGTCGCCCGGCGCGCCGGAGAAGCTCCGCTCCAGGGTGAGTTCGACGGACTTGCTGAAGAAGGCGATCCGTACGCTGACCGTGAGGGTGCCCCGGCCGCGGACCACCGACTCGTGGCCGTGCTTCTCGTAGGTGAGCTCCAGGTAGAACTCCACCGACACCGTGATGATGCCCAGCACGGACAGGAAGCCGTTGCACCGGAGGTATCCGCCCAAGGAGACCTCCCCCTTGGCGAAGGTGAAGCGGATGCCCGCCATGACCGACACCCCGCCGCTGGCGACCCCGAGGTCCAGTGCCGCGTTGCCGCCGAACTCCAGGGCGCCGTCGACCTGCTCCACGCCGTCGGCGCCGACGAGGAGGGAGAAGTAGCCGCCGCCCCCGAACAGGGAGACGCTGACGTTGAAGGGGTGCTCCCGCTCGGAGACCGAGAAGCGGAACGAGACCGGCTTGTTGTCGAAGGGGATCGTCAGCTGGGCCGACAGTGCCACGTTGGACAGGGAGAAGACGCCCAGGCCGATGGCGGGGAGCGCGAGTTGGTAGCCCGCGTGGATGCCGCTGGGCTGGACGTCCACGAACGCGCCGGGCCCGAAGACGTCGGCGGGCAGGGCACTGCGGAGGGTGTTGACGAACTCCAATTCGTTGCTGAACTTCAATTCCACGCCGCTGGCCGTCACGTCGGGCTTCCGGCCCGCTCCGGTCTTGAAGTGCAGTTCCGCGAACACCACCTGGGCGATCCCGGCGAAGTCCAGCGCGAAGTTGCTCAGGGTGCCCTCGACGGTGGCCTGGGCGACGGCGTCCTTCGAGCGGACGGTGCGGGCGTCCAGAACCAACGAGGCGCCGCGCACATCGAGGACGTCGCCCGGGTCCTTCTTCCCGTCCTTCATCGGCTGTGCCAACGAGGGCTTCCACACGTACCGCAGCTCCTTGCCCTGTCCGTCCGCCAGGTCGCGGATGCGCAGCACGGGCGCCGGCAGCAGGCCCTGCGGGTCGCGCAGGATGGCCTCGATCTGATCGTCACCGAGCTGCCGCAGGGTGTCGAGGTTGCCCTTGGTGAGGGAGTTCAGGAACTTGCCGAGGTCGATGAAGCCGAGCAGCTTGGCACCCGCGAAGGCCGCTTGGATGTCGGTGAGGGGCATCGCGCCGACGACCTCACCGGTGGTGGGGTCGGTCTTGAAGACGTCCGGTACGACGCCCGCCCGGCTGGTGATCGTCTTGACCGCGGCGTTGGGACTGGCGAGCCCCCCGGCCTGCTCGGCCCCGAAGGTGAGCGCGACCGCGGGCATCAGGTCCAGGTACCCGCCGGCCGGATGCTTCTCCATCGTCTGCTGGAGATAGGTGCCGTTGAACTGGACCTCAAGGTCACCGCCGTGCGGGGTGAACTGCTCGACGGCGGGGACCCGCACGGTCGCGGCGGCCACGCGCGGCAGACCCACCACGGGGCCGCCCCCGGGGCCGAGGGTGCCGAGCCCGAAGGTCAGGGTGCCGACCGCGTGGCTGGTGCTGCCGGGAGCGTCGTCCGGCGGCTGCGCCATGGCCATCACCTGGCCGCCCATCGACCGGGTCGTGCGACGTATCCGCAGCTTGTCCTTCAGCGGATCGGGGTCGGGGGCGAACAGGAGCGCCAACCGCTCCTGCGCATTCCGCAGTCCGTCGGGCACGAACACCAGCGGCATGGTGAAGCTGATCTTCCGCCCCTCCGTATCCGTGCCGATCATGGTGAAGTCGAAGTCGTCACCGGAACCGCGGAGCCGCACCCAGAAGGGATCGGACGGCTGGGCGTTCGTCTGGGGCTGCTGGCCGTGCTGTTGGATCGGCGGAAGGTGCGGCTCGATCAGCGGGGTGACGCGGTCGGTGATGCGCAGCGAGCGGAACGGCATTTCGCGCCCCGCGTGCGTGTAGCCGGAGCTCGCCCCGTACGGGACCTCCGGCTGCTTGATGACGATGTATTCCTCCAGTTGGAGGTAGGCGACGATACCGTCGTCCGGGCGCGCCACGAACACCCGCCGGGCCTCTCTCACATCGAGGGCCTCGTGACCGGTGGACAGGTGGCCGCGGATCACGACGCGGAGGAACTGGTCCCGCCCCAGGCCCGTGATGTGGTCGTACGCGGCCAGGTCCGGAAAGTGCCGCCCGATCTGCTCGTACCGTGGCTGGTCGGGTGGCGGGGGTGCCTCCCAGGCTCCGTGCAGGTGGGCCGAGGCGCCCTGCGGAGTGACGATGAACTGCTCGGCGTGCAGGGGCGCGCTGGGGACCGTGATCGGCACGTCGCCGGGCGGGACGGGCAGTTCGGCCCGGCTGGTGAGGGTGACGAGGTCCGCGAGGTTCTCGTCCCTGAGCGGGCTGAGTTCGAACAGCGGGCCCCGGCCCGCGACCGTCGCGAAGGCCCGCAGCAGGACGTCGCCGTCCCGTGCGCCGTGCAGCCGGGCATGCCACAACGCCGTGCGGCCGTCGCCCTGTTGGGGCGGTGGCGGGGCCACCCAGTCCACCGGCTCGTCGTAGGTGATCAGCAGTCGGGCGGGGAACTCGATGACGCTTCTGGGGATGCCCTGGAAGACCGTCGTTCCCGCGGTGTCCGGGCTCTGGAGGCCCACCGGTACCGTCATCGGCACCAGGCGCGCCCAGTCGAGCAGCGATTCCAACGACAGGTCCAGGCCGTCCACGTTGGCCGGTACCGAGAAGGCCAGGCGGGTCGGGTCGGCGGTGAAGGCCCGCATGGGGCCGAGTGCGGGGGTGGTGCTGCCGATCGTCGGGGGAACCTCCTCCCGCACGTGCTGCGGCGGTAGCCCGACGAGGACGAGCGCGGGGGCAGCGGGGTCGCGCCGCACCAGGCGGTGCCCGTCGAAGCGCAGGTTGACCAGGCCGAGGTCGACGACGAGCATGTCCGCCGGCCGCACCACCCGGAACGGTCCTTCCGCGCTGTCGTCCTCGTCCGGCTCAGGTGGCTCGTGCGGCCCGGTGTCCGGCGGCTGGTCGGGGCCGGGATGGTGGCCGGGGTGCGGACCGTGCGGCGGGCCGCCGGGGTGCCCCCCGCCGAAGCCCCCGCCGAACCCGCCGCCGAAGCCCCCGCCGTGGTGGTCACCGTGCTCACCACCGTGGTCGTGCTGAGCCTCGGCGGGAGCGCCGCGCAACTCTTCCCAGAGCCTCAGGGCGACCGTATGGGCGGGGGGAAATGACATGGGGAACGCCTCATCGCGAGGTCATGGGAGCGATGGCGAAGTGCGACGACTTAGCGCACAGTGCGACGACTTCGCTCACGTCCCTTCCATGCTCACTCCGACCGCGGGCCTCCGCCACTGGGCAGCGGCACGACGGCGGTCAGGGAATGCCGAGGAACGTCAGCAGGGTCCGGCGCACCATGAACGACATCGCGTTGTGCCGGTCGTTGAGGTTCTTCAAGTTCTGCCAGACGACGAGGAATTGCTGGCCGCTGTCGTCATGGGTGAGGACGGTCGCCTCGGAGGCCACGTCGCCTCCCGCCATGAGATTGCCCAGTCCGATCTTGGAGTGGGTGATCGTGAAGCCGGCGCCGAGGCCGTTGACGCCGGGACGCGCTCCGGTCGTCATGAAGGACGAGTCGCCAACGGTCTGGGCATCGGACAGCAGGCCCTGCATGTCCCCGACGATGCCGTCGGAGCTGCGCGCGTCGAGCGTCGTACCTTCGATGAGCAGCGCGAGAAATCGCGTCATGTCGATCGTCGTGGTCGCCTGCGCCGAGGGGCCGTCGTTCACGGAGGGCACCCGCACCGCGGGAAAGGCGCCGGTGAACGTTCCGGCCAGCCAGATGCCCCGATTGGCACTCGGATCGAAGAGGCCGGCCTTGGCCAGGAGCCCGTTGATCCAGCTGTAGCCGAGTGCTTGGACCGTGGCGGAGGTCTGTTCGTTGTTGCTGGGCACGATCATGCCCCGCACGTTCGAATCGAAGGTGGAATTGAACGACATCAGGCATCCGCCACTGGCGAGCCCCTGCGGTGACCCGAAGACCGTGGGGTATTTGGGCACCCGCATGGGCTCGGTGATTCCCGGCTCGCTCTGGAACCGCGGCGCGGCAGCCTGGATATCGGTGTTGAAGGCGGTCTTGAGATGTCCGAACACTGCGCCGTCGCTGCAGTCGCCTTCGGTGACCGCGAAATCGGCGGCGCTCTGCCGCAGCTCGAAGGCCGCGATCATGGCCGCCACCTTCAGCAAGCTGCCGGAGAAGTGCATCTCCTTGTCACGGAAGCCGGCGTAGGCGAAGGACGGCGAGGTGCTGGTCGGATTCCGCACTGCCGCCACCGAGATGGGGCAGTTCAGGTGCACCCCCAACGTCGGAAACGTCACCCCCGTCAGCGCCTGGGCAGTGGTCAACGCCGCGACCATCTGGGGATCGGGGCTCAGCAGATCCGGAAAACGATTGGGAAAGAGCATCGCGGCCTCCTCGTCATCGGCCCATGTCACAAGCCTAGTCACCACCCGGAAGAGCGCGAGTTGTCGCACAGACGGCGACGCCCCGTGACGTGGATGGTGGCGGGGACGGTGCTCGCGGCGGGGCTCGGTGTGGGCGCGTACCTGCTGCTGGGCGGTGACAGCGGCGGCCCGCCGGACAAGTACGTGACGATGCCGGTGTGTTCGGCGGCCGCGGCCGGGCGAGTTGATGGGGTGGACCGGGCGCACCGCGACAGGTCACTCGGGGCGGAACTTCGCGCCCCAGGCAGTGACGTCCAGTTGGGCGTCGGTGCCGATGTCCAGGAAGAACGGCCGGATCCGCGCCGCTTCGCCGGGCGCCGGGGCGACCTTCAGGTATGCGCCCTGGCGCGCGGCGTCGAACGAGGTGATCCGGTTCGTCCAGTGCAGGTGGGCGGTGGCGCTCTCCCCCGGGGCCAACGTCAGTGGGGCGGGGCCCTTGTTGCGGCCGGCGTCGGTGTAGGGGTTGTCGTGGGTGATCTTCAGCGGTACCGGGTCGCGGTCCTTGTCGAGGGCCTCGATGACGGGGTAGCCGTTGACGCGGTACATCGTGGTCCGCAGTTGCGCAGCTCAACGGCGGTGGCGCGGTGGCCCATTGCGGTCCCGGTCGGCTGACGTCAGGGGCGGGCCCCGGTCGGGTGTTGCCTTGCGTGCACCAGTCCGGCGACGAGGTTCGCCCGCTCGGTCATGGCGTCGACCACCAGGTACTCGTGGTCGGCGTGCGCGCCGCCCCCGACCGCGCCGAGGCCGTCGAGCGTGGGAACCCCCAGGGCGGCCGTGAAGTTGCCGTCGCTTCCGCCGCCGACCGCCGTGCCTTCGAGGCCGGGCAGCAGCGTCCGTGCCACCGCGAAGAGTTCGGTCGATGCCGATTCGGGCATCGGGGGGCGGCCGATGCCTCCTTGGACCGTGACCTCCGCCCCGTCGAGATGCGGAACCAGTGCCGCGAACGCGGACTCGATGCGGTCCTTCTCGCCGGCCGACTCGACCCGGACGTCGACGACGACGGTCGCCTCCGCGGGAACGACGTTGTCCAGGGTGCCCGCGGACGCGACGGTCGGGGTCACGGTCGTGCCGATGTCGGGGCGGCCGAGCGCGGCGATGTCCAGTACCTGATGTGCCGCTTCGACCAGGGCGTTGATGCCGGCGGCGGGCTCCAGGCCGGCGTGCGACGCCCGGCCCGCGATGGAGACCTGGAACGTGCCGCAGCCCTTGCGGCCGGTCTTCAGGGCTCCGCCGTCCGCGGCGCCCTCGAACACGAGCACCGCGCCGCAGGCCAGGGCTCGTTCTTCGATGAGTGCGCGCGAGGAGTGGGAGCCGACCTCTTCGTCGGCGGTCACCAGGATCTCGACGCCCGACCGGTCGTCGAGCGTCGCCAGACCGTGGATGGCCTGCACCAGTCCGCCGAGCATGTCGAAGACCCCGGGACCGGTCGCCTGCCCGTCCCGGACCGTGAACGGGCGGCGTTCCAGGGTGCCGAGCGGGAACACCGTGTCGTGGTGACCGAGGATCAGCACGGTGGGCTCCCCGCCGGCCGACCAGTGGACGTGCGGTCCGGCTGCGCTCTCGACGAGGTTGGCGCGCCCGCCGAGGCGGCGCTCGATGACGGCGGCGACGGCTTCGGCCGATGCCTTCAAGGCATCGACATCGCGCGAGGGAGACTCGGTTTCGACGAGTGTCTTGAGGTCCTCAAGCATCGCGTCAACACGCACGGGGGTGGACTTGCGCAGCGTCATGGCGCAAGGGTAGCCGCCAGGCCGGGGCGGAATTCCAGGCAGTTGGCGTACGACGGGCAGGAGGAACGCCGCGGGCAGCGGGCCGCCGGTCCGGTCAGGACCAGCCGTGGTCGCGGAGTCGGCCCACCTCGTAGCCCCGTTGTGCGCAGGTGTCGAGGATGCGGGGCAGGGCCCCGAGGGCGGAGCGCCAGGCACCGGGGGCAGAGGTGCAGTCGGAGTCGTGCAGGAGGATCGTGCCGCCGCCGTGCAGGTCGCGGGTGACCGTTCGGTGGACCGACTGCGGGGTGGCCGAGGCGGTCCAGTCCTTGCCCCAGCAGGTCCACAGGACCGGGGTGAGGCGCAGGCGGCGGGCGGCCAGATGGGCGGCGGTCGACATCACCCCGTACGGGGGCCGGAAGAGTGCGGGGGCGCGGCCGGTGAGGTCGCCGACCAGGTCCCGGGCGCGGGCCAGGTCGTCGTAGGTGGCCCGGGGGCCGCGCAGGAGCAGCGGGCGGTGGAGCCAGCCGTGGACCGCGATCTCGTGTCCGGCTGCGGCGATGTCGCGCACCAGGCCGGGGCTCCGGTGGGCTTGGTTGCCGAGGAGGAAGAAGGTGGCGGTCACGCGGCGTTCGGCCAGCGTCTCCAGGAAGAAGGGGGTGGACCGTGGGTCGGGGCCGTCGTCGAAGGTGAGGGCGACGTGGCCGGCGCTGCCCCGGCCGGCCAGGCGGGGCATGACGCGGTTGCGCAGCGGCCCGAAGGTGGCGGCGACGGGTGCGGCGTGGGCGGCGGCGAGTGCGGGCAGTACGGCGTAGGCGGTGGTGCGGAGCAGGCGGGTGCGGGTCATGAGCGGTGCCCCTCCGGGTGGTGGCCTGCCGGTGTGTGGAAGTGGGCCGCGTCGTCGAAGTCGAGTTCGTGGCCGAGGGCGTGGATGAGGCGGGGGCCGTCGTGGGTGGTGGCGACCGCGGTGCCGATCGCGCCCGCCCACACGGTGCAGGCCACGACGGCGGTGGTGACGAGTCGTCGGAGGGCCTGCCTGGCACGCCGCTTGGGGGCCGGTACGGCGGCGGGGCGGGCGACCGTTCGGCTGACCCGGACGATCTCGGCGGCGGGGCCGTCCGGCGCCCCGGCGAACAGGGCGAGGCCCGCCTCGCGCTGGAGGAGCCCGCGCGGTCCGTCGATCAGGTCGCCGAGGACCTCCGCGAGGTCGGCGGGGTCGCGGATCCAGGCGGCGACGCCGGCTTCCTCCAGGGCGGCGGCGTTGGTCAGGCCGTGGCCCGGTATGCAGCGGTAGCTCGCGACCGGCAGGCCGGCGGCGAACGCTTCCAAGGAGGTCAGGCCGCCCGCGTTCTGCACGAGCACGTCGGCGGCGTGCATCAGTCCGGGCATGTCGTCCACCCAGCCGAAGGCGTGGTCGACTCCGTCGGCGCGCAGCTGTGCGGCCAGTGACTCGTTGCGGCCGCAGACCACGACCGGTACGGCGGCGCCGCAGTCGCGCAGTTCCCTGGCCACCCGCCGCACCGGTCCGACGCCCCAGGAGCCGGCGACCAGCAGTGCAAGCGGGGCGTTCGCCGGCAGTCCGAAGCGGGCGCGGGCCGCGGCGCGGGCCTGTGCGTCGGCGGGGCGGAAGCGGGGGTCGGTCACCGGTCCGCGCACCCGGACGTCCGGCGCCCCGGCCTGCCGTGCCTGGGCCGCGGGGACCGGGTGCGCCGCGAGGTGGACGTCGACGCCGTCGGCCACCCACAGCGGGTGCACCGAGAAGTCGGTGAGGTAGGTGAGGACGGGGACGGTCAACCGGCCGTCGAGTCGGAGGTTGCCCAGCACCCGGCTGGCGCCCGGGTAGGTGGCGACGACCGCGCGGGTGTCCGGCGGCAGGGCCCGCAGCATGCGGTCCTCGGCGGTGCGGAGCAGGGCGCGGGCCAGTGGGCCGCCGCCTCCGGCGCGCTGGGTGCTGCGGTAGACGCGCTGGTAGGCCCAGGGGGCCTGGACGAGCATCCGGTGGTAGCCGTCGCGTACCAGCCGGCCGATCCGGGCGGGCAGCAGGTCGAGCAGGTCGAACCGGTCCACGGTGAGGCCGTCCGCGGTGAGCCGGCGGGCCAGTTCGGCGGCGGCGCCGTCGTGGCCTGCTCCGATGCTCGCGGAGACGATCGTGACGCGCTGCGTCGTCGTGGCCGTCGGCGCTGGTAGGGGGCGCAGGGTGGCGGCCGCGAGCGCGCGCAGGTGTGCCGTGCTTCCGAGGTAGAGCATGGTGTGTTCTTCCGCAGCAGGAGCAGGGGACCGAGCGCTCCGCGGTGCAGCCGGAGCGGGGCGGCGAAACTCTACAACATGTAGTAGATCAACTCGTACAACATGTAGGAGATCGCACGGAGAGCGTTTCCGCGCCCGAACCGGATCCCCGCGTTCTACAAGCCGTAGTAGCCCCGGAGTAGGCTGGGGCGCCGAACGGGAAGGGCGATGAACGGTGCACGAGCGGAAGCACGACGACGACGGCGAGGCATCCGGCAGGCGGGCCCGCGGCGAGCTGGAGAGCGGCGTACTGGCCGCCCTCTGGGGCGCCGAGCAACCACTGACCGCCCGCCAGGCCATGGAGCGACTACCCGGCGACCTGGCCTACACCACCGTGCTGACGATCCTGACGCGGCTGTACGACAAGGGCATGCTGGTCCGGCACCGCGCGGGCCGCGGCTACGCCTACGCGCCGGCCCGGGACGAGGCGTCCCACACCGCCGAGCGGATGCGCACCCTGCTGGAGCGCGGCTCGGACCGGGAAGCGGTGCTCACCCGCTTCGTCTCCGAACTGTCCCAAGAGGACGAGCAGTTGCTGCACCGACTGCTGGCCGGCCCCGACGCCGACCGCGCCGACGAAGGGCGATGAGCCGGTGACGATCAGTGTGTACGTCCCGCTCCTGATCACCCTCGTCCTCGCCGTGCTCGCCCCCCGTGCGGCCCGGCGGCTGCCTCCGCGACCGTCGGCCTGGTCCCTGGCCTGCGCCGCGCTGGTGACGGCCACCGGCTGGCTCGGATCGCTGGCCCTGTTGGCGTTCACCGGCCTCGCGCAGATCCCCGAGGTCGCCCGGGAGGGCCACTGGTCGGTGACCGCGTTGCGCGCCGAGGACCCGGTCTCCCTCGCCGTTGCGGCCCTCAGCGCCGCGGCCCTCGCCTGGAGCGCCGTATCACTGGGGGTGGCCGCCGTCCGGCAGGTCCGCCAGGTCCTTCGGGCCCGGCAGGAGTGCGCCCGGATGCTCGGCGACACGGAACTGACCGTGCTCGACGACGAGGTCCCGCGGGCCTTCGCCCTGCCCGGCGCACCCGGCCGGATCGTGGTGTCCCGCGGCATGCTGCGCAGCCTCAGCGGCGAGGAGTGCGCGGCCCTGCTGGCGCACGAACGGGCCCACCTCCGCGGCCGGCACTACCTCTTCCAGGTCGTGTGGCAGCTCACCACCGCCGTCAATCCCCTGCTCCGCCCGATGGCCGACGCCGGCGCCTTCGTACTGGAGCGCTGGGCCGACGAAGCGGCGGCGGCCCGGGTCGGCAGCCGCACGGTGGTCGCCCGCGCCGTCGGACGAGCCGCCCTGGCCACCTCCGCCGCCGCCCGGCCCGGCGTGCTGGCCGCGACCGGCGGGCCGGTGCCCCAGCGGGTGCAGGCCCTGCTGGCGCCCCCACCCCCGCCCCGCACCCTGCCCTTCGCGGCGGGCGCCCTCCTGCTCACCGTGTGCTGCGCCAGCCTGGCCAACGCCGCATCCGACAGCGACCAGATGGTCGAGCGCGCGCAGCGGGCACGGTGCGTGGCGCTCGTCATGGCCATGGACGCCCCGGGAGTCGCACGCCCCCGGCAGGATTTCGAGGACTGCCGCGACCATCACGGGCACCGGGACCACCGGGATGACTGAAACAACTGCGACCACTGAGACCGCTGTCGTCCTGATCAGCAGCTGAGTGCCTGCCGCGACCGGACGTGAACCCACCGGGCCGGGCAGAAGCGCGCGGACGGCCTTTCCCACCCTCGGCCCGGAACAAACGCGTCAGCCGGTTGTCCCATCTCACCTTCCGCATGATGGACGGGACCCGACGCGCCGCTGGCGCGCACCGTAGGCTGACCGGTGCAGCTGGTTCGCCCCGTCCGCCAGGCGGGAGGCGTCGCAAGAGGGAACCCGGTGGGAATCCGGGACTGCCCCGCAGCGGTGAGTGGGAACGACCGCCGTCATACGCACTGGGCCCGGCCGGGCCTGGGAAGCGACGGCCACTAGGAATCTCGTACGACACGAGACGCGCCCGCGAGTCCGAAGACCTGCCAACTGCCCGTGCGCGAAGGACTCGTGCGCGGACATCCCGGTGACCCCGAGGGCGGGCTGGGGGGTGCCCCCGGACGAAATCCGGGGGAGTTCATACCAGGCGGACCAGCGCGCCCTGTCGGGCGACTGCGCTCCGCCGGGTCCGTCACCCCTTCGCGCTCTCGTCCCGTTGCCGGGATCTCAGGGATTCATCTCGCGAAGGAGATCTCCGTGACCGTCAAGTCCAAAGCCGTGACCACACGGGCCACCGTGTACGGCTACCCCCGGCAGGGACAGCACCGGGAGTTGAAGCAGGCCGTCGAGGGCTACTGGAAGGGCCGCGTCACCGCCGACGCCCTGCGTGCCACCGCCGCGGAACTGCGCCGGACCCATTGGCAGGAGCTGGCGGACGCCGGCATCGACGAAGTCCCGACCGGCGACTTCTCCTACTACGACCACGTCCTGGACGCCAGCGTCATGGTCGGCGCGGTTCCCGAGCGTCACCGCGCGGCCGTCGCCGCCGATCCGCTCGACGGGTACTTCGCGATGGCCCGCGGTACCCAGGACGTCGCACCGCTGGAGATGACCAAGTGGTTCGACACCAACTACCACTATCTCGTCCCGGAGTTGAGCCCGGACACCGTGTTCACGGCCGACTCCACCCGGCAGGTCGCGGAATTCACGGAGGCCCTCGCCCTGGGGCTGACCGCGCGGCCGGTCCTGGTCGGTCCGGTCACCTACCTCCTCCTCGCCAAGCCCGCCCCCGGTGTGGCCGACGGCTTCGACCCGCTCACCCTCCTCGACCGGCTGCTGCCGGTGTACGCGGAGGTCCTCGCGGATCTGCGGGCGGCGGGCGCGGAGTGGGTACAGCTCGACGAGCCCGCCCTCGTCCAGGACCGCACCCCGGCCGAACTCAACGCCGCCGCGCGGGCCTACCGCGATCTCGGCGCCCACACCGACCGGCCCAAGTTGCTGGTCGCCTCCTACTTCGACCGGCTGGGCGACGCCCTGCCGGTGCTGGCCAAGGCCCCGATCGACGGGCTGGCGTTGGACTTCACCGAGGCGGCCGCGGCCAACCTGGACGCGCTCGCCGCCGTCGGCGGTCTGCCCGGCAAGCGCCTGATCGCCGGCATCGTCAACGGCCGCAACATCTGGGTCAACGACCTGGAGAACTCCCTGTCCGTGCTGGCCACGCTGCTGGGCCTGGCCCATCGGGTCGACGTGGCCGCCTCGTGCAGCCTGCTGCACGTCCCCCTCGACGCGGCGGTCGAGCGGGACATCGCACCACAGATCCGGCGCTGGCTCGCCTTCGCCCGGCAGAAGACCGCCGAGGTCGTCACCCTCGCCAAGGGCCTGGCGCGCGGCACCGGTGCCATCACCAGTGAACTCTCGGCCAACCGCGCCGATCTGGCGTCCCGGGCCGCTTCCCCGATCACCCACGACCGGACCGTACGGGCCCGCGCCGCGGCCGTCACCGAGGCCGATGCCCGTCGCTCCCAGCCGTACGCCGAGCGGACCGCCGCCCAGCGCAGTCACCTCCGCCTGCCGCTGCTGCCGACCACCACCATCGGCTCGTTCCCGCAGACCGGCGAACTGCGCACGGCGCGCGCCGACCTGCGGGCCGGACGGATCGACACCGCCGGCTACGAGGCGCGCATCGAGGCCGAGATCCAGGAGGTCATCTCCTTCCAGGAGAAGGCCGGGCTGGACGTCCTGGTGCACGGTGAGGCCGAACGCAACGACATGGTCCAGTACTTCGCCGAACAGCTCACCGGCTATCTCGCCACCCGGCACGGCTGGGTGCAGTCCTACGGCACCCGCTACGTCCGCCCGCCGATCCTCGCCGGTGACATCTCCCGCCCCGAGCCGATGACGGTCCGCTGGACGACGTACGCCCAGTCGCTGACCGGGCGGCCGGTCAAGGGCATGCTCACCGGCCCCGTCACGATGCTCGCCTGGTCCTTCGTCCGCGACGACCAGCCGCTCGGCGAGACCGCGCGCCAGGTCGCGCTCGCGCTGCGCGACGAGGTCGCCGACCTTGAGGCGGCCGGGACATCGGTCATCCAGGTGGACGAGCCCGCGCTCCGGGAGACGCTGCCACTGCGGGCCGCCGATCACCCCGGCTATCTGGCGTGGGCCACCGAAGCCTTCCGGCTGACCACCGGCGGGGTGCGCCCCGACACCCAGATCCACACCCACATGTGCTACGCCGAGTTCGGTGACATCGTGCAGGCCATCGACGACCTCGATGCCGATGTGATCAGTCTGGAGGCCACCCGCTCCCACATGCAGGTCGCCCGGGAGCTCGCCGCCCACGGCTACCCGCGCGAGGCCGGCCCCGGCGTGTACGACATCCACTCCCCGCGCGTACCGAGCTCGGCGGAGTCGGCGGACCTGCTGCGCGCCGGTCTGCGGGCCATCCCCGCCGAGCGCCTGTGGGTCAACCCCGACTGCGGCCTGAAGACCCGCGACTGGCCGGAGGTCCGGGCCTCACTTGCGAGCCTGGTCGCCGCGGCCCGGACGGTGCGCACGGAGCTGTAGTACGCGGCCCGTGGGCACCGCGCCCGCCCCGGTCGTGGCGACCGGGGCGGGCGCGCCGGACGGTACCGACGCGTTCGGGGTGACGTGCCGGGCCCCGCGGTGCCGCAACTCCTGGCCCGTGGGCACCAGATGACGGCCACGACCAACCTGCCGGATCCGTACCGCTCCGGGCTGCGGATCGGCGCAGCCCGTGCAAGGCGCGAATGCTATTTTTGCCACCGTCCAGGCATGCGAACGGCCAGGTCGAGGAGGTGTGCGGTGGCCCGACGACCGGCCGCACCGAAGACCTCTACGCCCACGCCGATCCGCGCCGGTGCTTGCCGCGCCTCGCGGAGATCTTCGACGTGGACACAGAGGTCTTCGGCGTGGACGCGGAGATCTTCTCGGAAGCCGAAATCGTCGTCATGCAGGGGAAGGACACCGTCCCCTGCCGGAAGCAGGAGGAACGACCGCGTGACCAGCCGTGTCACCCTCATCTCACCCGCGACCAACCCGGCGCTGCGGCAGGCCCGCTTCGACGACGGCTCTTCGCTCGACGACGGTGGAGCGGCCCGGGCCGGATCGGCGGCCGGGTCCCTGCCCGCCGCCGGCCAGGTCTACGTCTCCCCCACTGTCCGCTGCCGGGAGACGGCGGCAGCGCTCGGTCTCGACGGCTCGGCGGGTCCGGAACTCGCGGGTCTGGACGTGGGCCGCTGGCGGGGGCGGACACTGGACGAGGTGGCGGCCGACGAGCCCGCGGAACTGGCCCGATGGCTGTCCGATCCCGGTGCGGCCCCGCACGGCGGTGAGTCGGTGCGGGACCTGTGCGAGCGGGTCTCCCGGTGGTTGGACGCCTGCGGTCAGGTCGCCGGGCGGACGCTCGCCGTGGTCGAGCCGGAGATCGTACGGGCCGTAGTGGTCCGCGTGTTGGGCGCGCCGGAGGCCGCGTTCTGGCGGGTGGACGTGCCACCGCTCTCGGCGACCGAGCTCAGCGGCCGGTCCGGGCGCTGGAACCTGCGGCTCGGACGGGCCCTCGGCTCCTCGGAGGACGAAGCCGGTCACTGACGCCGGCGGTCGGCAGTCAACGGTCGGCGGTTGTCCGCCCGACTGTTTCTCTGCCTGCCTGTTGCCCGTCTGCCCGGGGAACGCCAGAGGGCCCCCGGACGGTGCCGAAGGGCCCTCTCGGTGTGGAGGCGTCACTGCGGGGCGGGAACCGCCTGTCCGGACGTCGCCGTCACGGACCCGGGGTGCAGCAGTCGCTCGGCCAGTTCGCCGAAGACCAGGCCGAAGCCGCCCCACAGGACGGTCTGGATGGCCAGCGCGGAGAGCCGGAACCGCCACAGCAGGGTCGCCGGGAAGTCCTTCGGCACCTCGTTGATGACCGGCAGGAAGGCGTACGCCAGACCGATCACGACGGCGAAGGCGGCTACCGCGACCACGGTCGCCCACCAGGTGCCCAGGCTGGGGGCGAGTCGCTTGCCCAGGAGGGTGGCGGCGATCGCGAGGAGGACGCTCAGCAGCATCATCAGGAAGTACAGGGAGGTGCGCTCGCCGATGGTGTCGGGGTCGCCGACCGACGGCGGGTTGGCCGGGTACTTCAGGAACGGCACGACATACACGGCGAGCAGCGCACAGCCGGACAGCAGCAGTGCGGTGGCGCGCGGGCCGATGCGCCCGACGCGGCCGAGTGCGAAGCAGTAGGCGAGCGCGGCGATGCCGCCGAAGGCCACGCCGTAGACCAGCACGCCGGTGGCGAGGCCGGCGGTGGACTGGAGGGAGCGCGAGACGACCTCCATCTCGTGCTCATGGGAGTGGGCGGCCTCGAAGCCGATCGCGCTGTTGACGCCGGGTTCGCCGAGGAAGTAGGCGACGACGAGGGCGAGCACGCCGGCGGCCAGGCCGGCGAGCATGCCCCGTACCAGGAGGTTTCTTACCGTTGCGGAGTTCATGGGTGTGCGGCGTCCCTCGCGTCAGTGGCAGGGAAAGCCGAGCAGGTGGCGGGCGTCGTGCACCCACTCGTGGACGTCCGTGCCGTTGAACACGGAGGTGGCGCCCTGTTCGGCGCCGACGAAGTACAGCAGGACGAGCATCAGGATGCCGAAGAAGACCGCCCAGGGAGCTATCGCCTTCAGCGGCAGCGTGGCGGGTACGGCGGGGGTGGTGGCGGTCGGCAGGGCGACGTGCTGCGCCATGGCAGGGCCTCCTCTGGGAGTTCGCGTCCCATCTCGGTGGTGCACAGGACGACGGCTGCGGGTCTGACTCACGAACGCTCCCGGCGCGCGGGGGCGAGACGTTCACAGTGGCGCGACCGTGCCGGATTCCCACCGGCTTCCGCTCAACCGTCGTCGATACCGAAGAGACCGTACCGCGTGTCAGGGGCATGGCCAAGCTCCTTGGCCTTGGCCTTGCCGACCGCGCGGGTCAGCCGCTGGGAGCCGCCGATGCCGGGGATGACGCCCAGTTCGATCTCCGGCTGGCCGAAGACGGCGGTGTCGGCGGCGAGGAGTACGTCGCAGAGCATGGCCAGTTCGCAGCCGCCGCCGAGGGCGTACCCGGCGACCGTGGGCCTTCGCCCGCAAAATACAGTTGGACGTCCTAGTAAATCCACCCCCGGCCGCACTTCGAGATCCCTCCCGACGCGAACGGCCGCCCCGGGCCCGCCTCTTGGCGCCCCTTACGCAGACGCGGACCCCGCACCGGCCGGCCGACGCCGTGTCCGCATATTCACCATGCGTGAGCGCGGCGTCCGAATAGCGGGCGTTCACACCGTTCACGCAACGTGTCGCCGCAGACTCGTGGACTCAATGATCGTCTCAAGTAATGGACAGGCACGCCCATGACTCGGAGTATCACCCGGTCACCCCAGGACTCCCCGCGGGCCGTGCAGGATGCTGCGCCCCCGTTGTCCCACGGCCTCAAACAGCGACACCTTTCGATGATCGCGCTCGGCGGGGTCATCGGCGCGGGACTCTTCGTGGGCTCCGGTGTCGGCATCGCCGCGGCCGGGCCGGCCATCGTCCTCCTCTTCGCGGCCACCGGCGCACTGGTCATGTTGATCATGCGGATGCTCGGTGAGATGTCCGCGGCCCGGCCCTCCACCGGCTCGTTCTCGGTGCACTCCGAGGAGGAACTCGGCTCCTGGGCAGGCACCACCTCGGGCTGGATGTACTGGCTGATGCTCTGCGCCGGTGTGGCCGCCGAGGCGACCGCGGCCGGCGCCATCATGCACACCTGGGCACCGTTCCTCCCCGCCTACGGCTGGGTGGCGGTCTTCATGGTGTTCTTCTGCGCCAGCAACCTGACCGCGGTCAAGAACTTCGGCGAGTTCGAGTTCTGGTTCGCCACCATCAAGGTCACCGTGATCGTCGCCTTCCTGGTGCTGGGTGTGCTCGGCATCCTCGGTGTCTTCGGCAACGCACCCGGTACGAGCCACCTCACCGGCCACGGCGGCTTCTTCCCGACCGGCGCCGCCGGACTCGCCGCCGGACTGCTGACCACCATCTCCGGTTTCGCCGGTCTGGAGACCGTCACCATCGCGGCGGCGGAGTCCGACCAGCCGAGCCGCAACGTGGTCCGCGCGGTCCGTACCGCCGTCTGGCGCATCGCGGTCTTCTACATCGGCTCCATGGCCGTGGTGGTCACCCTGGTGCCGTGGAACGACCCGAAGGTCGCCACGGACGGCCCGTACGTCACCGTGCTCGACCGGCTGGGCATCCCGGCGGCCGGCACGATCATGCAGATCGTGGTGCTGGTGGCGCTGCTCTCCGCGATGAACGCCAACATCTACGGCTCGTCCCGCATGGCGTACTCCCTCGTCACCCGGGGCCAGGGTCCGCGGTTCCTGAGCAAGGTCACCAACGGCGTGCCGGCAGCGGCGGTGGTGGCGTCCTGCATGTTCGGCTTCGCCGCCGTGATCGCCGGCATCGTCTGGCCGACCACGGTGTTCGCCTGGCTGCTGAACATCGCCGGCTGCTCGGTGCTGGTCGTCTGGACCATCGTCTGCCTGACCCAGCTGAGGATGCGCCGCCGCCTGGAGCGCGAGACGCCCGAACTGCTGTTGGTGCGGATGTGGGGCTTCCCGTATCTGACGTGGGTGGCGTTGGCGGCCATCCTCGGTGTCTTCGCCGTGATGGCCACCTCCTCGGACGGCCGTCACCAACTCGCCGGCACCGCCGTCGTAGTGGCGGCACTGATCGCCGCGGACCGCCTCAAGCAGCGGCGCGACCGGCGGACCGCCGGCGCCGCTCAGCCGTAGTCGCCGGCGCGGCAGGCACGCACAGTGGCCCGCCCGTGGGAGGAATCCCGCGGGCGGGCCACTGTGCGTGGGGACGGGAACGGATGGCTTCCCAACGCCTGTCCCGGGCCAGACAGGCAGACCACGCCCGTACGACGGCACTGCGCGCCGCGCCGCACGGCTCAACCAATGGTCAGACCGAAGATCACCAGGAACGTCACCCAGCACAGCACCACCAGCACGGCGCCCGTCACATCGGTGCGGAGTGACTGCGCCCGGCCAGGCATGAGCCAGAAGGCGAGGAGCCTGTTGAGCAACGGCAACAGCAGCCACGTCAGGATGGAGACGCTCAGCACGTTCGACAGGAACAGGCTGAGATATCCCGGCATCCCGAGAGCGTCGAAGTAGGAACCCACGGTGAGGTCCAGGACCTTGACGGTGGGATAGAGGGCCAGCAGCACGGACATGGCCTGCTTCCAGTTGGGTGGTGCGCCCTCTTCCGAACTCGTGTCGAAGCGGAACCAACTGCCGAACGCCGACCCGACCTTGCGCACGTCGTAGGAGACGAAGAAGGCACGGCCCTCGTCCAGGAGTTTTTCGCGTGCCGGGGATTCGAGCCAGGCATCGAGGTGTTGGCGGTTGTCGAATCGGAAAACCGCTACCCATTTGCCCTGGACGTCCTTCACCGGGCGGAACAACTCCGACCCCATGAATCCGGGAAAGGCCCGCTGGGCCGCCAGCACCTTGTCCTGCCAGCGCACGAAATCCTGCTCCTGGTCGGGCCGTACTTCGTGGGCGATCACCGCCGTCACGGAGTCGTGTACCGGGGTGCCGCCGACGAGGACTTCCTGGGTGGGAGGCTCCTCGAACAGGTCACTGCCCTGCTGGATCAGTTCGCGGCGGGCGTCGGAATCCAGCCAGGCCGACAACTGGTCGAGGTGCGAGAAACGGAAGACGACGACCCACTCGTTTTCTCCGGCGGAATCCTCTCCGGCGGAATCCGGCGGATACAGCTCCGTACCCTCGAATCCGGCGAACCCCCGCACGGTCTCGCTCGTCCGATCCTGCCAGCGCCGGTAGTCGTCTTCGCGACCCACCCGGACCTTCTGCGAGATCACGACGGTCGCGACGTCGTTGCGGGAGCCACGGCTTGCACGGGAACTCACCCTTACTAGACTAATCCACAAAAGGACATATGGTACAAACTTCCACCTTCGAATTGTTGAATTGTCGAGGTATCGCTCGATGCGGAGGATTCTTGTGACGTGAAGGTTCTTTTGACGTGAAGCAGGGGACGTGAAAGCGGCCCCTGCCGGACAAGGGTCATCCGCCCATCAAGGTTCAAGCGCGACGCTCTGCTCGGAGGCACCGATCATGGGGCACAGAGAATTCATGGCCGAGGCGGTCGCGTTGGCCGTCGAGTCCGTCGAGAAGGGCTGGGGCGGCCCGTTCGGCGCGGTGATCACCCGCGACGACCAGATCATCGCGCGGGGCCAGAACCGCGTACTGCTGACGGCGGACCCGACGGCGCACGGCGAGGTGGAAGCCATCCGGAAGGCGGTGCAATTCCTCAATCCCGAGGCCCCCACGGTCTCCGAGGAACACCAGAACGAGTACACGCTGGAGTTGGTGCCCCGCCCGGAGGGATCCCCGGACGGCCTACCCGAGCGTGCGCGCATGCTCCAGGGCTGCTCGATCTACACCAGCGGCGCCCCCTGCCCGATGTGTATGAGCGCCATCTACTGGTCGCGGATCGACGCCGTTTACTACAGCTGTGACTGGAAGGCCACCGAGGCGATCGGGTTCAGCGACGCCTTCCAGTACGAGGACTTCCGGAAGCCCCCGAGCGAGCGGAGCATCACCATCGCGCAGATGTATCCCGAGTTGGGCACCCACGCCTACCAGGCATGGGCGGACAAGCCGAACCGCCACCCGTACTGACGGTCTTCCCTCCGTACGCCCGGGAGCACCGGATGGACCTCAACACCATCACCGCGGTCGTGACGTCACCCACCCGCGCGGCCCAGGCAACCTGGAAACCGGGCGATGCCTGGCTCGCCGGCGGCACCTGGCTGCTCTCCGCACCCCAGCCGCGGCTCCGCCGCCTCATCGACCTGCGGGGTTTCGGCTGGCAGCCGTTCCGGGTCGACGCACACGGGTTGGAGATCGCGGCCACCTGCACGCTGTCCCAACTCTCCGACATCCCCACGCCGGTGGAGTGGACCGCGGCCCCGCTGATCGGTCAGTGCCGGCAGGCGCTGCTGGGGTCGTTCAAGGTCTGGAACGAGGCCACCGTCGGCGGCAACCTGTGCCTGGCGCTGCCCGCGGGCCCGATGATCGCGCTCGCCGCGTCCCTCGACGGCAGCTGCACCATCTGGCGGCCCGACGGCGGAGCGCGGCAGGTCGCCGCGGTCGACTTCGTCACCGGTCCGCAGCGCAACGTGCTGGCACCCGGCGAGCTGCTGCGCTCGGTCACGCTGCCGGCCTCCGCACTGCGTTGCCGTACCGCCTTCCGTTGGATCTCGCTGACCCCGAACGGCCGTTCCGCGGCGCTGCTCATCGGCAGGCGGGACCCCCGGGACGGTTCGTTCGTGCTGACCGTGACCGCCTCCACCGTCCGCCCGGTCCGCCTGGCGTTCCACGGACTGCCCGGGGCGGCGGAACTCCTCGCCATGCTGGAACGGGCCGTCCCGCCGAAGCTCTACCACGACGACGTGCACGGAGCCCCCGCCTGGCGGCGGCTCATGACCGTCCGGTTCGCCGAGGAGATCCGGTCCGCGTTGGCGTCGTCACAACAGGAGGAGGGACGGCGATGAGGACCGAGGTCAACGGCCGGATCTTCACCGGGGAGCCGCGCCCCGGGCAGTGCCTGCGCACCTATTTGCGGGACCTCGGCTGGTTCGGCGTGAAGCAGGGCTGCGATGCCGGGGACTGCGGTGCGTGCACCGTGCACGTCGACGGGCAGCCGGTGCACAGCTGCCTGTTTCCGGCGTTCCGCGCGGCCGACCGCCGGGTGACCACGGTCGAAGGGCTCGTCGGCGACGCCGGGTTGCATCCGGTGCAGCGGGACTTCCTGGCGGCGCAGGGTTTCCAGTGCGGCTTCTGCACGGCGGGGTTGATCATGACGGTGGCCGCGCTCGACGCCGAGCAACGGCAGGACCTCCCCGAGTCGTTGAAGGGGAACCTGTGTCGGTGCACCGGTTACCGTGCGATCGAGGACGCCGTCCAAGGGATCGTACGGGTCGAGGAGGCTCCGGAGGGGCAGCCGCTCGGGCGGAACCTGCCGGCGCCCGCCGGCCCGCAGGTGGTGACCGGCACGGCCCGCTACACCCTCGACGTCCAGGTCGAGGGCCTGCTGCACATGAAGCTGTTGCGCTCGCCGCACGCCCACGCCCGGATCACGGCGATCGACACCAGCGCCGCCCGTGCCGTCCCCGGGGTGCGGGCCGTGTTCACCCACGAGGACGCACCGTCCCGGCCGTACTCGACGGGGCGGCACGAGGACCCCACCCTCGACCCCGCCGACACGCTGCTCTTCGACAACGTCGTCCGCTTCGCCGGGCAGCGGGTCGCGGCAGTGGTGGCCGACAGTGTGGCCGCCGCGGAGGAGGGCTGCCGCAGGCTGGCCGTCAGCTACGACGTGCTGCCGGACGTGTTCGACCCCGAGGTGGCGATGACGCCCGGCTCCCCCGTGCTGCACGGCGACAAGGGGCCCGCGCAGCACCTCGCGGACGCCGACCGCAACATCGCCGCCGAGGTGCACGGGGACATCGGCGACGTCGAGGCGGCCTTCGCGACGGCCGACGTCATCCACGAGGACACCTACGTCAGCCACCGCATCCAACACGCGCACCTGGAGACCCACGCCTCGATCGCCTGGCTGGACGCCGCCGGCCGCCTCACCGTGCGGACCAGCAGCCAGGTGCCGTTCCTCACCAGGAACGCCCTGTGCACCCTCTTCGGCCTACCCCCGGAGAAGGTACGGGTGCTGTGCGGCCGCGTCGGCGGCGGCTTCGGGGCCAAACAGGAGATGTTCACCGAGGACGTCGTCGCCTTGGCGGCGCTGCGCACCGGGCGGCCGGTGCAGTTGGAGTTCACGCGTGCCGAGCAGTTCACCTCCACCGCCGTCCGCCATCCGGTCAGCGTGCGGGTCAAGGCCGCGGCCCGGCGCGACGGCACCCTCACCGCACTGCAACTGCGGGTCATTTCCAACACCGGCGCATACGGCAACCACGCCAGCACCGTGTTCCACGGCTGCAACGAGTCGATCGCCGTCTACCGCTGCCCGAACAAGAAGGTCGACGGCTACGCCGTCTACACCAACACCGTGCCCTCCGGGGCCTACCGCGGATACGGGCTCAGCCAGACGATCTTCGCCGTCGAGTCGGCGCTGGACGAGCTCGCCCGTGCGCTCGCCATGGACCCGATCGCCTTCCGGGAACGCAACGTGATCCGGCCGGGCGATCCGATGCTGAGCTTCAGCACCGACCCGGACGACGTGGAGATCGGCAGCTACGGCCTGGACCAGTGCCTGGCGCTGGTCGGCGCGGCACTGGACCGCGGCAACGGCGTACGCCCGCCGAAGGGAGCGGAGTGGCGCGTCGGACAGGGCATGGCGCTGGGGATGATCGACACGATCCCGCCCCGCGGGCACCACGCCGAGGCCCGGCTCTCGCTACGCGCCGACGGACACTACGAACTGGCCGTCGGTACCGTCGAGTTCGGCAACGGTACGACGACCGTGCATCGACAGCTCGCCGCGAGCGTGCTGGCTGCCCGCCCCGAGCGGATCCGCATCGTGCACGCGGACACCGACCGCGTCGGCCACGACACCGGGGCGTTCGGTTCCACCGGGATCGTGGTCGCGGGACTGGCGGCCACCCGTGCCGCGGAGGCGCTGCGCGCACGCATCATCGCCGCCGGGGCGCGCTACGCCGGTGTCGAGCCGTCAGCCTGTGCGCTCGCCGGCGACCATGTGCGCTGCGGCGAGGCCCGTATCCCGCTCGCCGACCTCGCGACGCGGTCCCGGGCCGCCGGCGAGGCGTTGTCCGCGACCGGGACGAGCGAGGGTTCCCCCCGTTCGGTCGCGTTCAACGTCCAGGGTTTCCGGGTCGCGGTGCACACCGGAACCGGCGAGGTCAGGATCCTGCACAGCATCCATGCGGCCGATGCCGGCCGGGTCGTCAATCCGATGCAGTGCCGCGGACAGATCGAGGGCGGCGTCGCCCAGGCCATCGGCGCGGCCCTGTACGAGTCGCTGCCGCTGGACGAGGACGGACACCTCGTCACGACCACCTTCCGCGACTACCACGTCCCGACCTTCGGCGATGTGCCACGGACCGAGGTGTACTTCGCCGACACCGCGGACGCGCTCGGACCGCTGGGCGCCAAATCGATGAGCGAGAGCCCGTTCACCCCGGTCGCCCCGGCCCTGGCCAATGCGGTCCGGGACGCCACCGGGATCCGTTTCGGCACCCTCCCGTTGTCCCGCGACCGCGTCTGCCTGGCCCTCGCCGCCGACCGTGAGACCACCACCGCCGGGGCCTACCTCACACTCGGGCGGCAGTCCTGAGGTCGCGGTCGAAGGCGCGGATGTCCTCCTCCGTCAGGGACGTCCGGGTGTGGGCGATGGCCTGGAGGTAGTCGCCGGTGAGCCGGACCGGGTCGGCGGCCTCCTCCGCGCCCGAGGCCAGGTGGCGTTCGAAGGCGCTCTGGGCGGCGGTGCGCGCCGCGTACTCGATGTCCGCCGGGGTGAAGCGGTCGCTGGCCTCGACCAGTGCGTCGAGTTCGATGCCGGCCGCGCGGTCGGGGCCGATGTAGCGGATCCAGATGGCGCGTCTGGCCTGGGGGTCGGGCGGGCCGACGGGGATGAGGTAGTCGAAGCGGCCGGGGCGCAGGAACGCCGGATCGAGGGAGCGCACGACGTTGGTGGCGCAGATCAGGAGCCGGCGCTCGCCCCGCCGGAACTGCGGGATGAGCTTGAGGAGTTCATTGGTGACCCGGTGTGCCAGTGTCGTCGGATCGTGCCGCTCGGAGGCGATCTCCTCCGCCTCGTCGAAGAACAACACGGCCTGCTCCAGGTGCTCCACGCGGGCGAACAGTCGGCGGAGCCCGGCCGCGACACCGTGTGCGTCATCGGCGAGCTGGTAGGGGAACACCTCGATGAACGGCCAGCGCAGACGGGAGGCGACCGCCCGCGCGAAGGTGGTCTTGCCGGTGCCGGGCGGGCCGAAGAGCACCACGGCGCGGGGCGGCACCAGCTGGTACTGCCCGGCGACCTCGGGGTGCTCCAGCGGGAGCACCAGGCGGCGCTCGATCAGCGTCTTCTCGGCGCTCATGCCCGCGATGCTCTCCCACAGGCCGTCGTCCGGGACAGCCCCGCCGAGCTGGTCGAGCAAGGTGGCCTCGGCGGAGTCCGCGGTCAGCTGCTTCTCGACGTAGCACAGGTCCGGCCGGCTCACGTATCCGGCGCGGGTGAACGCCCGCTCCCCGGCCTCCCCGTCCGGCAGCAGCGCCCCGATGCGGCGCACGCCGGACCGCCCCAGCCGCTCTTCCAGGGCCGCCAGCAGCGCCTGCCCGACGCCGTGCCCCCGCCACGGCCGGCCGACTGCCATCCGCAGCACCCAGGCACGCTCCTGTGCCATCAGGGACACCGCGGCGCCGATGATCTGGTCCCCCACCACGGCGACCACGGCAGGCGCCTCGGCGTGCAGTGCGCTCACTGCCTCCGCCAGGCTCGCCGCCAGGTCCACGGCGGTGTCCGGCGCCTCCTCCCAGATGCGCACCACCTGGTCCAGATCGCTCTCCTCCAGCGCACGGACCCGCCATGGAGACATTCCTCATCACCTCTCCCGAGCGTTGCCGATGGATCACGCCGCAGAACGTCGGGCGCGCGCCGCTCCACCCAGTGAGGAGCGGACCACGGACCGGCGTCGCCGGTACTCCTGGTCGTCGATCCCTCCCCGCGATTGTCACTCGCCGCGCTGCGTGACGCGAGGGACGGGAGGGGCGTGCGGCCAGGCATGGACGTTTCGTCCACGTCATCCGGGACGGATGTGCCGTCCAGCCAGGGGAACACCGGACCGAATTCCGACCGCCCGGCCTTGGCCGGGCGACCAACTACGCTGTGAACATGGGGACTTGGTGCGCACGGTCCACGGCGGACCGGCCGACCGGCGGCCGCCGCGGCGGTCGGGGGTGAACGGCGGCCGTCCCGGGCCACCGGCGGCGGCCGGGGACGGCCGTGCCCAGGCACGTGGGTGGGTGGCCGCCCGATCGCCACGTTGCGCATGCGGACCACCGGGTTCGGTGGTGGGCTGGTGCCACCTGCCGTGCAGCAGCTGACAGCGGAATATGCCCTCCCCGCTCCACGTGGTCTCCGCATGCCCGAGAACCAGGGTTGCCGGTTCCGCGTGGGCGAAGCCCTGTGCCGTCCCGTCTGCCCGCGCTGCCGGCCCGTGCCCGCAGAGGAGAACAGTGACCACCAACACCGCCCGCCACCACACCGGGGCCGAACGCGCCAACGAGATGACCTACGAGCAGCTGGCCCGCGAACTGCTGCTGGTCGGCCCCGCGCCCGCCAACGAGGACCTCAGGCTGCGGTACCTCGACGTGCTGATCGACAACGGGCTCAATCCCCCCGGACCGCCCAAGCGCATCCTGATCGTCGGGGCCGGTATCGCCGGTCTGGTCGCCGGTGATCTGCTGACCCGCGCCGGGCACGACGTGACGATCCTGGAGGCCAACGCCAACCGGGTCGGCGGGCGGATCAAGACCTTCCACACCAAGAAGGGCGAGCGGTCGCCCTTCACCGACCCGGCGCAGTTCGCGGAGGCCGGGGCGATGCGCCTGCCCAGCTTCCACCCGCTGACCCTGGCGCTGATCGACAAACTCGGCCTGAAGCGGAGGCTATTCTACAACGTCGATGTCGATCCGCAGACCGGCAACCAGGACGCGCCGGTCCCCCCGGTGTTCTACAAGTCCTTCAAGGACGGCAAGACCTGGACCAACGGCGCGCCCAGCCCGGAGTTCAAGGAGCCGGACAAGCGCAACCACACGTGGATCCGCACCAACCGCGAACAGGTGCGGCGCGCCCAGTACGCCACCGACCCCTCCAGCATCAACGAGGGCTTCCACCTCACCGGCTGCGAGACCCGGTTGACCGTCTCGCACATGGTCAACCAGGCACTGGAGCCGGTGCGCGACTACTACTCCGTGAAGCAGGAAGACGGGACGCGGGTCAACAAGCCGTTCAAGGAGTGGCTGACGGGCTGGGCCGACGTCGTCCGCGATTTCGACGGCTATTCGATGGGGCGCTTCCTGCGCGAGTACGCGGAATTCAGCGACGAGGCCATCGAGGCGATGGGCACCATCGAGAACATGACCTCGCGGCTCCACCTGGCGTTCTTCCACAGCTTCCTGGGTCGCAGCGACATCGACCCCAACGCCACGTACTGGGAGATCGAGGGCGGCAGCCGCCTGCTGCCGGAAACGCTGGCCAAGGACTTGCGGGACCAGATCGTGATGGGTCAGCGGATGGTGCGGCTGGAGTACTACGACCCGGGCCGCGACGGGCACCACGGCGAACTCACCGGCCCCGGCGGACCGGCCGTCGCCATCCAGACCATCCCCGAGGCCGCGCCGTACGAGGCGACCCAGACCTGGACCGGCGACCTGGCGATCGTCACCGTCCCGTTCTCCAGCCTGCGGTTCGTCAAGGTGACCCCGCCGTTCTCGTACAAGAAGCGCCGCGCCGTCATCGAGACCCACTACGACCAGGCCACCAAGGTGTTGTTGGAGTTCTCGCGGCGTTGGTGGGAGTTCACCGAGGCGGACTGGAAGCGGGAGCTGGACGCGATCGCACCGGGTCTCTACGAGTACTACCAGCAGTGGGGCGAGGACGACGCCGAGGCCGCACTGGCGCTTCCGCAGAGCGTGCGGAACCTGCCCACCGGGCTGCTGGGCGCGCACCCGAGCGTGGACGAGAGCCGGATCAGCGAGGAGCAGGTGGAGTACTACCGCAACTCCGAACTGCGCGGCGGGGTGCGGCCGGCCACCAACGCCTACGGCGGCGGCTCCACCACCGACAATGCCAACCGCTTCATGTACTACCCCTCCCACCCGGTCCCCGGGAGTCAGGGCGGTGTGGTGCTGGCCGCCTACTCCTGGTCGGACGACGCCGCCCGCTGGGACTCCTTCGACGACGCCGAGCGCTACGGCTACGCCCTGGAGAACCTCCAGTCGGTGCACGGCCGCCGGATCGAGGTCTTCTACACCGGCGCCGGCCAGACCCAGAGTTGGCTGCGCGACCCGTACGCGTGCGGCGAGGCGGCGGTCTACACCCCGCACCAGATGACCAGCTTCCACCTGGACGTGGTCCGGCCCGAGGGGCCGGTGTACTTCGCCGGTGAGCATGTGTCGCTGAAGCACGCCTGGATCGAGGGGGCGGTGGAAACCGCCGTACGGGCTGCCATCGCCGTCAACCAGGCGCCCGTGGGAGACGCGGGCGTCATCACAGCCACCAGCCGCCGTGGGGCCGCCGCGGCAACGGAACCGACGCGAGAGGAAGCACTGACGTCATGACCACCTCCCAGACCTGCACGGTGGCCGAGTACCTGGCCGTCCGACTGGAACAGCTCGGCATCACCCACCTGTTCGGCGTGCCCGGCAACCACCTGGGCCCGTTCCTGTCGACCCTGCACGACAAGACCAAGGTGCGTTGGGTGGGCACTCCCACGGAGGGCGGCGCCGGTCAGGCCGCGGACGCCTACGCCCGGGTGAAGGTCGCCGACGCACAGGTCGAGCTGGGCGAACAGGGCGTCGGCGCGGTCGCGGTCACCTACGGCGTGGGCGCGTTCAACCTGCTCAATGCCATCGGCGGCGGCTACACCGAGTACATCCCGCTGATCGCGATCAACGGGGCTCCCACGTATGAGCAGTGGATCAACCAACGGGCGATCGGCCTGCTCACCTCGCACATGTCCCAGCGCCCGGAGAGCAACCTCGACGTCTACCGGCAGGTGACGGTGGAGGCCCAGGCGATCTCCAACCCGGGGTTGGCCCCCAGTCAGATCGACAACGCGATCGTCGCCTGCCTGTCCCACCGCAGGCCGGTCTACCTGGAGTTCATGGAGGATGTCTGGGAGGAGAGCTGCCCGGCGCCGCGCGGCCGACTGAGGCGACAGGAACGGCCGCTCACCCCGCGGAACGAGAAGATGCTGCACGACGCGGTCACGGCGTGCGTGAAGCTGGTGAAGGAACACGGCGCCAACCCGATCCTGTGGGCCGGCGAGGAGATCGACCGGTTCAACCTGGCCGACCCGTTCGAGGAACTGGTGCGGGCCACCCTCATCCCGTACTGCACCACCATCGGTGCCAAGTCCGTGATCTCCGAGGACACCCCGGGCTTCAGCGGCGTCTACAACGGCAAGGCCAGCAATCCGGACGTAGCCGCGGTGTTCCAGAACGCCGGCTGCCGCATCGGGCTGGGCACCTGGGCGACGTCGAAGAACCTCGGCGGGAAGCTGTCCATCGGTGATGACTGGGTGGTCGCCGCCCATGAGGGGGTGCATGTGGGCGCCTCGTACTTCCCAGACGTCCAACTCGCCCAGTTCATCCCGGCGTTGCGGAACGCCTTCGTCGAGGAGTTCGGCACCGGGCACTTCTCCGCCGACTACTTCGCCGACGCCCACCAGGCCGGCCTCGACGTCCCGGACAGCGTCACCGCCTTCCTGGACACCCTGACCGGCGGCCCCTACCCGACGCACCCGACCTACGACAGCTTCTTCCGGCACCTCAACGAGTTCCTCGCCGCCCAAACCGCAGACCGCGCGGGACAGCGCACCACCCCGTTCACCGTGATCAGCGACGCCGCGTTCGCGCTGATCGGCTCGATGAACCTGCGGATGCCCGAGCGCGCCTCGTACCTGGCGCAGAACAGCTGGCTGTCCATCGGCTACTCGGTCGGCTTCGCCACCGGGGTGGGCCTGGGCCGCCTGGACGCGGGCAAGCGACCGATGGTCTTCGTCGGCGACGGCTCGTTCCAGGAGACCTGTCAGGAGATGTCCACGCACGTCCGGCAGGGCCTGAAGCCGGTGGTGTTCGTACTGGACAACGAGGGCTTCTACGGCATCGAGCAGATGCTGGTGCACCCCTGCTACTACAAGTCGAACGGCGCACCGCCCTCCGACGGGGCCGACTTCTACAACGAACTCCACCCCTGGAACTACGAGAAGCTCGCCGAGGTCTTCGGCACCGACAAGCAGCCGATGCACGGGTGCACCGTCACCACCCACGACGACCTCACCGCGCTGCTCAAGAAGATCGGCGAGCCCAACAACCCGATCAACCACGGCCCGATCATCGTTCGGGTCGCCCTCCCCCGGCACGACTACCCCGAGGCGCTCAAGTACAAGATCGAGGAGAACTGTCCGCCGCCGGTCGGCGTGGTGCTCAAGGAACGGACGGTGTAGGCCCGAACGCCACCAGGCACCCGTCCCCGACCACCAGGGTCGGCCAACGCCCTCCGGCACGCCACGAGCGGGCCGGAGGGCGTCCGGGGCTCCACCCGGCGCCCACCGACGTGCCAGGCAAGGCCCATAGCTCCCGTGGCTACGGTCCGCACCGCGCGGATGCCTGCGACTCGGCTCCGCCTGGGTGCGCCTGCGGCTCCGCCTGGTCTGCGGGGTGCCGATGCCGAGATGGCAAGGAGCCTCCGGCCGCCTCGCTCGGACGCCGGGCCGGTGCGTCTTCGGGCCGAGCCGGAAATGCCTGGTGGACGAGAGGCAGGAGGGCTATGCTCCCCGCGATGACGACTCAATCTTCGAACAGATTGGGGGACCCGTCCGCGCAAGGTGAGTGCTGATGCTCACTCAGAACGCGAACGGGGATCCCCGACTTTCCTTCTGGCTGCGCGTGCGCGAGTTCGCCGTGCCGCCCTCCATGATCGAGACTGCGACCGCGCGGCGTCGTGCCGGCGACTGGGCAGGGGCGTGCGCCGCCGCAGGCATCGACGTCGATGTCGATCTGCGGTCCGTGGCGCGCCGGCACGGACGGGAACTCGCCGCCCGGCTCCGGGCCGACCTCCGGCACCTGGCTCCTGACCTGTTGCGCTGGCACCTGCCGAGGATCGCTCCTGACGGGCTGTTGCGCCCGGGGCTGACCCTTGCGTTGGCCCGGTACGACGCCCCGGAGCGAGCGGGCTCGGCCCCGGTGTGCCTGGTGGCCAGGACTCCGCCTGCCTGGGCGGGTGCCGGTCAGCGGATCGGCCTCGCGCTGTGGGACGGGACCCGCTCCGACGCCGCCGCCGGCCGACATCCGCATCCCCGTCCGCACCGGCGGTTCCGCCTCGACCTGCACCGTCACCTGTGGGATGCCCGTAGGGCCGATGAGCTGCGGATACGGTGCGGGGCGGAGCGGCCGCCGGACGACGGTCCGGCCGTGCTGCCGCCGGATGCGGAGGTGACCGTGCCAGCCGGGCGGCGCTGTGCCGTGGAGCGGTGGGGGGCCGAGGCGGAGATCCTGCTCCGTGCCGAGGGGCGCTCCACCGGCGCCGTCGACGTACGGCTCGGGGGCCGGCATCGGCTGGCCCTGGAGCTGGTCGCGGACCGGGACGGCCTCGGGCCGCCCGCGGTGCGGATCGCGGTGGGCGCGGGCGGCAGTGCGGGCGCGCTGCCGGTCCTGCCCGATGCGGCGACCTGGGTGCTGCCCGACCTCGAACTGCTCCGCACCGGTGCGATCGGGCTCGATCGGCTGCATCCGTTGGTCGCCTCGGCACTCGTACCGGCCGCCTCCGCACTCGTACCGACCGCCTCGGCACGGGTACCGACCGGCTCCGGACCGCCGCCGGATCACTCGCCGCCCGGCAGGGGCCGGATTCCCGCGGGGGCGGGGTCGGCGCGCCTCGTGGAGTGCCGCGGGGCCCGGCACCGGATCGGGCTGGTCGACGGCGTACTGGCCCCGTTGGACCACGACCCGGCCGAGATCCACCGTGAGGAGCTGCTGGCCGCGTTGACCGGCACTCCGCTCCCCTGCCTACAGGCCGTCGATCAGGCACACCGGCATCCGGAGTGCCTCCCCGACGTCCGCGCACGCCTGGACCACGGCGACGGCGCCGGTGCGTTGGCGGTCGTCGAGGACCTGTTGGGTCCCGATGCGTTGCTGCGCAACGGCGCTCTGCGGGACGCGCTGGAGGCGGCTGCGCGCCGGCGGATCCGCTACGGGCTGTTCCGGGCCGGCCTGGCCGGGCCCGGACCCGACCGCAACCGCCCGGACCGGCACCGTCCCCGCGACCACCGCGCGCACCCGCGCCACGCGACGTCCCCCTGACCCAGGGGTCTTCGGCCCCCTTCCCACCCGCCCGGCTCACCCCGCGCTCCGCACTCCTCCCATAGGTGCCCACACATGCCTGATAGGTGCTCACACATGCCTGCACACACCCCGTTCGCCGCCACCGCCGCCTCCGCCGACCCGGCCCGTGCTTCCCAACTCGACACCGCCGCCGAACCGACCCCCGCCGCCCAACTCGACGTCGCCGGCGACCTGTTGGCCCTGTTGCGCGACGCCACCACCGAACCTCGCCCCGACACCCAGCTGGCGGCGCTGACCCTGGCCGTCGCCGCCGACCTGCCCGTCCTCCTGTGGGGCGAGCCTGGCATCGGCAAGACCGCGGCCCTCACCCAGCTCGCGGCCGCCCTGGACCTTCCGCTGACCACCGTGATCGCCAGCGTGCACGAACCGTCCGACTTCTCCGGGCTGCCCATCGTGGGAGACGATCCCGCGGCACACGGCGTCCCGATGGCCCCGCCGGACTGGGCGGTGCGACTGGTGCGGGCCGGCCGGGGGCTGCTGTTCCTGGACGAGTTGTCCACCGCGCCACCGGCCGTGCAGGCCGCCCTGCTCCGCCTGGTGCTGGAGCGGCGGGTGGGCTCGCTGCAACTGCCGCCGGGGATCCGGATCGTGGCCGCCGCCAACCCGCAGTCCTCGGCCGCCGACGGCTGGGAGTTGAGCCCGCCGTTGGCCAACCGGTTCGTCCACCTCCAGTGGACGCATGACCACGAGGTCGTGGTGCGCGGCCTCGGCGGGACGTGGCCCCGGGCCACCCTCCCGCGGCTCGACCCCGAGGGGTTGTCGGCGGCCGTTGCCTTCGCCCGCCGGGCCGTCTGCGGGTTCCTCGCCGCCCGCCCCGGGCTCGTCCACCGGCTGCCGAGCGGCGAAACCCGTCGGGGTGGTCCCTGGCCGTCGCCGCGCAGTTGGGAGATGACCCTGCGCCTCATCGCCTTCGCGACCGCCGCCGGCTCGTCCCGAGAGGTGCTTTCCCTGCTGGTCAGGGGCACGGTCGGGGACGGGCCGGGGCTGGAGCTGCTGGCCGGCATGGACCGGATGGACCTCCCGGATCCCGAGGTGTTGCTCGCCGACCCGGCGGCCGCCGTCCTGCCCGAGCGGGGGGACCTCCGCCAGGCCGTGTTGGACGGTGTGGTGGCGGCGGTCCGCGAGCGCCCGGACGAGTCGCGTTGGGACGCGGCGTGGACGCTGCTGGTGCGGGCGATGGAAACCGGAGCCCCGGACCTGGTGGTCGTCCCCGCGACCACCCTCGCCACGCTGCGCCAACAGGACTGGGACGTGCCGGCGTCGATCGAACGACTGGCCGGCGCGGTGTCCCTGTCCCGACGGGCGGACCGGGCAGCGGCCCTGGCGGCGACCCGGGCCACCGCGGGGACCGGCCGATGAGCCCGGACGCACCGGGGACACTGGACCTGGACAAGCTCTACGCGGCCCGACTGTACGCCGCCCGCGTCCGGCCCTACTTGGCGACGGCGCTGTTCGCCCTGCACACCGTGGAGTCGCGGCTGGTACCGACGATGGCCGTCGACCGGCACTGGCGGTGCTACGTCTCGCCGGCGTTCGTGACGCGGATGCCGGTGGAGGAACTGGCCGGCGTATGGGTGCACGAGGTGTCGCACCTGCTGCGCGACCACCACGGGCGCAGTGACCGGGTCGCTCGGGAGCGCGGGCTGACCGGACCGGGCGAACGGCTGCGGATGAACATCGCCGCGGACTGCGAGATCAACGACGACGCGTTCGGCGACGGGCTGCCCCGGCCCGAGGGTGCCGTCGAGCCGGGCGTGCTGGGGCTGCCCGAGGGGGAGCTCATGGAGGACTACCTGCGGCAGTTCCGGCTCGGGCCGCGGACCCAGAACCTGGCCTGGCTGGACTGCGGCAGCGGCGCCGACGGGCTGGATCGGGACTGGGACCTGGGACCGGACGGCGCACACGGCCTCAGCGCGCAGGAACGGGACGCGGTCCGGTTCCGGGTGGCGCAGGGCATCACCGGCCGTCCGGGAAACGCCCCGAGGGGGTGGCGGCGGTGGGCGGAAGAGGTGTTCCACCCACCGCAGCCGTGGCGGGAGTTGTTGGGCGCGGCGGTCCGCTCGGCGACCTCCGGTCCCGGCGCCGGGTCCGACTACAGCTACGGTCGTCCGTCGCGCCGGTCGGCCGGGGTACCCGGCGCTCTGCTGCCGAGCCTGCGGCGCCGGCCGCCCCGGGTCGGCGTGGTCATCGACACGTCCGCTTCGGTGAGCGACACCGAACTGGGCAGTGCGCTCAGGGAGGTTGCCGCGATCTCCCGTGCCGTCGGCGGCCGTCGCGATCTGGTCAGCGTGGTGCCGTGCGACGCGGCGGCCCGGATCGTCCACCCGCTGTGCCGCGCCGAGGGCATCCCGCTGCTGGGCGGTGGGGGGACGGATCTGCGGGCCGGCTTCGCCAAGGCGCTGCGGGCGCGGCCCCGACCGGATGTCCTCGTGGTCCTTACCGACGGGCAGACGCCCTGGCCTGGCACCCGACCGCCATGCCGGACGGTGGTGGGGCTGTTCTCCCGGCAGCAGCCGGCCCGTTCGTGGGACGAGAACGATCCCGATTACGTGCCGGACGCGCCGCCTGCGTGGGCACGGGTGGTGGACATCGGATCCGCTCCGCCGGGTCGGTGAGCCCCTGGAGGCCGCGTCCGCCGGGCAGGTCCTGGGTGTATTGCCCTGTGAGGTTGTGATCAATCAGGTGTTTGCAGGAGGCCGTTGATCCAGACCATCGAGGCGCGGAGCGGGCACCACGCGTACCAGGCGGCAACGTCGCTCGCCCACCCCTGAGCACAGGGTAGTTGGCGGGGCCCGGTCAGGGGCCGGTCGGCGACCCGGCGTCGGCCGGCAGGTCGCAGGCGTCGACCAGCTTCAGGACCTGTTGCACGGCGGCGTCGGGGCCGTCCGAGCGGTGCACGGCGGCGACCGCGGTCTCCAGGTAGGGGGAATCGCCGTGCAGGGGACGGTAGGCCACGCCCGGGATGCCCAGCGTGCGTACCTGCTCGGGGGCGAGCGCCAGGCACAGGCCGGCGGCGACGTAGCTGAGCAGCCCCGGCAGGTCGTCCGCCTGGCCGCGCGGTCGGGGCGTGAAGCCGGCCTGCGCGCAGGCCAGCGCGACCTGCTCGGCCAGCCCGGGCAGGGCGCCCGGCTTGGGCACCGCGAACTGCTCCTCGGCGAGTTCCCGCAGGTCGAGGCGTGACTTGACGACGAGCGGATGGTGTTCGGGAAGGACCGCAACCAGCCGTTCCACGCCGATCCGCCGGACGGTCAGTCGTTCCGTGCCGGTGACGGGGAGCCGGACCAGCGCGAGGTCGAGCGTCCCGGCGTGGAGCATGTCGACCAGCTCCGCGGAGGGGTGTTGGCCCAGGTGCAGCCGCAGACCGGGCAACTGCGCGTGGGTGCGGCGCAGCAGGCGCGGCAGGAAGTCGTAGCCGAGGCTGCTGATGAACCCGAGCCGGAGCTCGCCCTCGTGTCCGCTGGCGATCCGCCGGGCCCGGTCCACGGCGGCGGCCTGCGCTTCGAGCAGCCGCCGGGCGTCCTCGGCGAACGCGCGGCCGGCCGGGGTGAGCCGGGCCCCCCGCGGAAGGCGGTCGAACAGGGTGACGTTGAGGCCGCGCTCCAGTCGCTGGATCGCCTGGCTGAGCGGTGGCTGCCGCATGGCGAGCCGCTCGGCAGCGCGGCCGAAGTGCTGTTCCTCGGCCAACACGACGACCTGCTGGAGGATGCGCTGGGTCAATTCCATATTGCACAGCATATGGAAGTCGCCGGAAAGAAGTATTGGACGATATGGGGCGCCGAGGATTTGACTGGCTGTCAACGGTCCGGCGCGCGAAGCCGGCCCCGGCGGAGATCGGAGACGTGCCATGTCGACAGGGCGAGAAGCGGACGGTGACGGTGGCGTCGGTCCACTGCACGGCGTGCGGGTGGTCGAGCTGGCCAGCGTGATCATGGGCCCGTACGCGGCCCAACAGCTCGGTGACCTGGGGGCGGACGTCATCAAGGTCGAACCGCCGACCGGTGACCTGACCCGCCACTACCCGCCGACCCGCAGCCCCGGGATGGGGGTGATGACCCTCAACCTCAACCGCAACAAGCGCAGCGTCGCCCTCGACCTCAAGGCCCCGGGCGGCCGCGACGCGCTGCTCGCCCTCCTCGCGAGCGCGGACGTCCTCCTCACCAACGTCCGCCCGCAGGCCCTGCGGCGCCTCGACCTGGCCTACGAGGACGTGGCGGCCGTCAACCCCGGCCTGGTCTACCTCAACGCCCAGGGCTTCCGCAGCGATTCCACCCTCGGCGGGCACGCGGCGTACGACGACGTCGTGCAGGCGGCATCCGGCCTGGTGTGGCTGAACGAGCAGGTCAGCGGCGTCCCGTACTACGTCCCCACCGTGCTGGCCGACAAGATCTGCGGCCTGGTGATCGTGCAGTCGGTGCTCGCCGCGCTCCACCATCGTGACCGCACCGGCCAAGGCCAGCACGTCGAGGTCCCGATGGCCGACACCATGTTGGCCTTCAACCTCGTCGAGCACCTGGCAGCGGCGACCCTCAACCCGCCCGCAGGGCCGATCGGCTACCCGCGGGCACTCAGCCCCCGCCGCACGGCCTCCCGCACGGCGGACGGCTGGATGTGCATCCTGCCCTACAGCGACCGCAACTGGCGTGACTTCTTCGCCTTCGTCGGCCGCCCGGAACTGGCCGACGACCCACGCTTCGCGTCGTTCACCGCACGCGTCCGCAACGCCGACGAACTCTACGTACTGGTCGGTGAGTTCACGACCCGGCACACCAACGCGGAATGGCAGGAGTTCTGCGACGCGACCAGCATCCCCGCCGCCCCGGTGCTGAGCCTGACGGAGGCCGCCACCAGCGCCTACGCCACCGAAGGCGGTCTGCTCCGGGAGGCCGAGCACCCCACCGAGGGCGGCTACCACCTCATCGGCCAACCCGTGCGCTTCTGGGCCACGCCGGCCGGCCTGCACCGGCACTGCCCGCGGATCGGTGAGCACACCGAGGAGGTCCTCGCCGAGATCGGCCACCGACCGTCCGCCTGAGCCATCAACAGCAACAGCAACAGTCACCAACGCCCGCACCCGCGGACCGAATCGAGGACCCGTGCACGAGCAAGCACCCCTGGACGAACAGGCAGCGCCGAACGAGCGGGAACCGCTGCGCGTCGAGCACCGGCCGAACGGCGTCACGGTGCTCACCTTCGACAATCCCGACAAGCGCAATCCCATGACCGGGCGGCTGACCGCACAGTGGCGGCGCGCCATGCGGTCCCTGCGCCAGGACCCCGACCTGCGCGCCGTCGTGATCACCGGCACCGGCCCCGCGTTCTGCTCGGGCGCCGACCTGGGGGAACTCGCCGACCGACACGGCCAGGGCCTCCCCGGCACCCGGGCCCAGCTGTCGGACTTCTACCGGACCTGGCTGACCGTCCGTGACCTGCCCGTCCCCACCGTGGCGGCCCTCAACGGCCACGCGGTGGGCGCCGGGCTGGCGCTGGCCCTGGCCTGCGACCTGCGGTACGCCGCGGCGGAGGCGAAGCTCGGCGCGCCGTTCGTCCGACTCGGCCTGCACCCGGGCATGGCCACCACCGCCCTGCTCGCCGAGGCCGTCGGACCGCCGAGGGCACGGGAACTGCTGCTGACCGGGCGGCTGATCAGCGGAGCGCGAGCCGCCACCATCGGCATGGTGAACGAGGCGCTGCCGGCCGAGCAGGTGCTTCGGGCCGCGCTCGACGTGGCCGACGAGATCGCCGCCGCGGCCCCGCTGGCGGTCCGGCTGACCAAGAGCGGCCTGGCCCAGGGCCAGCCCACCGTCGAACGGGCGCTGACCTGGGAGGCGCTCGCCCAGCCGGTGACGACCACCACCGACGACTTCCGCGAGGGCATCCAGGCCCGCCGGGAACACCGCCGCCCGCACTTCACGGGCGCCTGACCACCACCGCCGACCACGTACCCATCACTCCGCCTGAGGAGCACCCGATGACCCTCTCCGCCCTCGATCTCGGCGCCGTCCAACTACCCCGCGAAACACGGCAGTTACGACAGGAGGTGCGCGACTTCCTCACCGCGGAGCGGGCCGCCGGCACCGTCCTGGGTCGGCCCGACTCCTGGTTGACCGGCTGGGACCCCGCGTTCACCCGCCGTCTGGCCCGGCGCGGCTGGGTGGGCATGACCCTGCCGCGGACGTACGGCGGTGGCGGGCGCGACAACCTCGAACGCTACGTCGTCATCGAGGAGTTGTTGGCCGCCGGTGCCCCGGTCTCGGCCCACTGGGTCGCCGACCGGCAGGCCGGGCCCACCATCCTGCGCCACGGCACCGAGGCGCAGCGGAGCCACTACCTGCCCCGGATCGCCGCCGGCGCGTGCTTCTTCTCGATCGGAATGAGCGAACAGGACAGCGGCTCGGACCTGGCCTCGGTACGGACCCGGGCGGAGCGGACCGCCAACGGCTGGCGGCTGACCGGGACCAAGATGTGGACGGGCGGCGCGCACGTCAACGACCACGCGATCGTGCTCGCCCGGACCGACGAGTCCGAGGACCGCCACGCCGGGCTGAGCCAGTTCATCGTCGACCTGCGCGATCCGCACGTCCGGGTCGAGCCGATCCGTCTCCTCAGCGGCGAGCACACCTTCAACTACTGCCACCTGGAAGGCGTCGAGCTCACCGACGACGCGCTGCTCGGGCGCCCCGGTGACGGCTGGCAGCAGGTCACCGGCGAACTGGCCCTGGAACGCAGCGGGCCCGAGCGCTTCCTGTCCACGCTGCCGCTCCTGACCGCCCTGGTGGGACAGTTGCAGCGCACCGGCGGGTGCAGTCCCGAGCAGCAGGCCCGCGTGGGCCGGCTCACCGCGCGCCTGTCGTCCATCCGGCAGCTGTCGTTGGGGGTGGCCGCGGCGCTGGCGGCCGGTCGCCCCGCCGACGTGCAGGCGGCACTGGTCAAGGACCTCGGGACCCGCTTCGAGGGCGAACTCGTCAACGAGGTCCGCGAGATCCTTCCGATCGCCGCCCGCTTCGACGCCACCCGTGGCAGCTACCCCGAACTGCTGGCCACCGCGATCCTGCATACGCCGGGATACACACTGCGCGGCGGCACCAACGAAATCCTGCGCGGCATCATCACCCGAGGTCTGGAGCTGTCCCGATGAGCACCGAATCCTCCGTCGAACGCGCCGTCGACGCCCTGCCGCCGCTCGACACGGCCCCGACCACGCTGGTGGCCCTGGCGCGGGAAGCCGGCTACCGCGGCACGCCGGCACCCCTCGCCGAGACGCTGCTCGTCGCACGCCCGCTGCTGGCCGCGGCCGGGCTCGCCGTCCCGGACGGCCCGCTCACGGTGGCAGCCGGCCCGCTCGACGTGCGGTTCACCCACGTGGACACCGACAGCAGGGTCGGACCGTCGGGAGCCGCCGGCACCGATGACGCCCTGCGGGTCAGCGGCACGCTGCACCGGGTGCCGTGGGCCCGGGACGCCGAAGCCGCGGTCGTGCTGACCGAGGGACCGTCCGGCGGACCCGTGCTCCTCCTCCTCGAAGCCGCCGAGTGGCGGCAGGTGGCGGGCACGAACCTGGCGGGCGAGCCCCGGGACGACCTGGTACTGCTCGACGTGGCCGTCCCCGCCGAGCGGGTCCGCCGCGTTCCGGCCGCGCTGGTCCGGGAGGCCGAATGGCGTTCCGGCCTGGCGCGGGCCGCCCTGATCGCCGGTGCGGCACGCCGCTGTGTCGAGCTGACGGTCGCTCACACCACCTCCCGTATGCAGTTCGGCCGACCGCTGAGCCACTTCCAGGCCGTCAAGCAGGAGGAGGCCAAGCTCGTCGAGGAGACTGCCCTGGTCGCCGCGGCCGTCGAGGCGGCCGCGGCCGCCCTGGCCGAACCGGACTCCGCGGAGTTCACCGCGTGGCTCGCAGCCGCGCAGGCCGCCGCCTCGGTGGCCGAGATCACCCGCATCGCCCACCAACTGCACGGCGCGATCGGTTTCACCGAACTCAGCCCGCTCCACCTGGCCACCACCCGCATGTGGTCCTGGCGTGACGAGGACAGCGGCGAACGGGCCTGGCAGCAAAGGATCGGCCGGCGCGTACTCGACGGCGACAGCGGCCGGCTGTGGCCGCAGGTGACCGGCGACTGACCCACGACTGACCCGCGGTTCGGTCGAGCCTACGGACGCCGACCCTCCGGCTACGAAGAGCGGAACACCGTCGAGCGTCTGGCCGACGAGCTCAAAGCCTGGCGGGGCGTCGCGACTAGGGCCTGTCCGGTGGATCAGGGTCGGATAGGCCGCGGCGTCTGGCGCGGTGCATCGCAAGGCGCCGGAGCGGCCTGATAGCGGAGCTATTGGGACGTTTCGGCAACGCGGCGTGGGGGGCACCTCCCAGCGTTAGCTGGGGGAGTGCCGTGCCAGACGCCGCGGCCCCGGCCATGATCCACCGGACAGGCCCTAAGGGCCTACCGGGCCCTGTCCCACCGGGCAGACCCTAGGCGCCCACGCGGAGCAGCAGTTTGCCGGTGGTGGTTCGGCTGCCGAGGAGTCGGTGGGCTTCGGCGGCGTCGGCGAGGGCGAATTCGGCGGTGACGGGGAGTTCCACGGTGCCGTCGGCGACCGTGCGGAAAGCGCGTTGGGCCAGGTCCCGCAGCGCCTCGGGGGCGGCCTGTGCCAGGGAGAGGACGGAGAGGCCGGCGACGGAGCGGCCCATCGGGTAGAGCTCAGGCTGGCCGACCTGCCAGGGGTCGGCCGCGGAGGCGTTGCCGAAGGAGACCAGTCGGCCGAAGGCCGCCAGCGAGTCCAGGCTGCGGCGGAAGGTGTCGCCGCCGACCGGGTCGAGCGCGAGGTCGACGCCCCGGCCGCCGGTGGCCCGGCGCACCTCTTCCGGGAAGTCGTCGATGCTGAAGACCGCGTCGTAGCCGTACGTGCGGGCGTGGTCGGCCTTGTCGGGCCGGGAGACGACGCCGTAGACCGCGCCCGCTCCGGCGGCCTTCGCCAACTGGCCGACGACCGTGCCGATACCGCCGGCCGCCCCCTGGACGAGCACGCTCTCCCCCTTCCCCAGCCGCCCGATTTCATGGAGCAGCGCATGGGCCGTGGGGAGGACGGTGGGCAGGGTGGCGGCGGTGCGCAGGTCGAGGCCGTCCGGTACGGGGAACACGGTCGCGCTGTCGGCGACGGCGACTTCGGCGTACGCCCCGTGGGGCATCAGGGCGGCCACCTCCTGACCGATGCGGAACGCCGTCACCCCCTCGCCCACCGCGCGGATCCGGCCGGAGACGTCCAGTCCCGGTACGAACGGCAGCGCGGGGACGCGGTAGCCCTCGGCCCGCGCCTTGACGTCGGCGAAGTTCACCCCGGCGAAGGCGACGTCGATGCTCACCTGCCCGGGGCCGGGCTCGGGCGCCTCGGTTTCCACGACCGAAAGGACCTCCGGGTCGCCATACCGCTCAAACCGGACCGCACGCATACGGATGCACCTCACCGAATCGAGTGTTCAACGAGTTTCGAACACTCGGAGTGTATGATCCTCATCGAACACCGGGCAAGGGGGTACGACATGGCAGACCACACCACGCACACCACCGGCCACCGGGCCGCCCCCACACACCTCCACCCCGACGACGTCCCGCTCCAGACCGCGCTGGCCGCACTGGCCGACCCGGTCCGGCTGCAACTGGTCCGCGAACTCGCCGGCAGCGCCGACTGGACCCGCGCCTGCGGCAGCTTCGACGTACCGGTGCAGAAGGCCGCGCTGAGCCACCACTTCGCCGTGCTGCGCCAGGCGGGCCTCGTCGAGCAGCGCGACGCGGGGCCGCGGCGGGTCAACCGTCTGCGCCGCGAGGAGTTCGACGCCCGGTTCCCTGGACTCCTCGCCCTGGCGCTGCGCCCCGACCCGCTCACTCCGTGAGCCGTCGGTGGCCGATGTCTCTCTTGTGACTCTTGGGTCGTGACGCACCGTACGACCGGAAGGCCCAAACCGGCCCGCGGTATCGACCCTCATCTGACACATGACCTGCCCGGACATACTTAAGTTGGAGAACGTGGACCACCGCTGTCCCGTCATGGTCAAGTGACAGAAGTCATCCGCCACGTGCGGGGACGAAGCATCCGTCACGCGACTGACGTCATGACGAAGGGACACCGATCTCATGATCTTGGGGCGGGAGCGGGAACAGCAGCGGCTGGCCGATCTGGTCCGCGGCACACGGCAGGGTCGGAGCGGCTCGGTCGTCCTGCGCGGCCCGGCCGGTATCGGCAAGAGCGCGCTGTTGGACGATGTGGCGCACACCGTCCCTCCTGACGTCCGGGTGCTGCGTGTCGTCGGCGTGGAGAGCGAGGTCGAGCTGTGCTGCGCGGGCCTGCACCAGGTGCTGCGTCCGCTCCTGCCGCGGCTGGATCGGCTCCCGGATCCGCAGGCCGAGGCGATCCGCGCGGCGTTCGGGCTGGGTTCGGCCCCCGTCGACCGCTTCCTCGTTTCGCTGGCCGGGCTGACCCTGCTGTCCGACGCCTGCGAGGAGGCACCGGTGGCGGTGCTCGTGGACGACGCGCACCGACTGGACCCGGCGTCCGCCGACGCGTTGGCCTTCATCGCCCGGCGGATCGAGGCGGAGCGCCTGGTGATGATCTTCGCCGCCCGGGACGGCTGCGGTCGCTTCGACGCCCCGGGCCTGCCCGAGCTCGCCTTGGGGCCGCTGCCCCCCGACGCCGCCGAGAAGCTGCTGTCCCGTACGGCGTCGGAGGCCGTCCGCGCGGTACGTCAACGCCTGCTGCGCGAGGCCGAAGGCAATCCGCTCGCACTGTGCGAACTGCCCACCGCGCTCACCGCCGAACAGTTGCGGGGCAGCACTCCCCTCCCCGAACACCTCCCCCTCAACACCCGTTTGCAGCAGATCTACTTGGACCGCACGGCCCGGCTGTCCGACGGGCACAGCGATGCCCTGCTACTGGCGGCGATCGAGCACGACGGAGATCTCACGGTGATCCTCGACGCCAGCGACGACCGGGATGCGGCGACCGCCGATCTGTATGCCGCCGCGGCGGCCGGGCTGATCGACCTGGACGAGCAGCGCGTGCGCTTCCGTCACCCGCTGGTCCGCTCCGCCCTCTACCAAGCGGCTCCGGTCCGCACACGCCATGCCGCGCACCACGCACTGGCCCGTGGCTTGGCCGCGGACGACGAGCGTCGGGTGTGGCACCTGGCGGCCGCCACCATGGGCGCGGACGACACGGTGGCCGATCTGCTGGCGCTCTGCGCGGACCGTTCCCGGCGCGCGGGCGGGGTGGTCACCGCCGGTCGTGCGTTGCGCCGGGCCGCCGCGTTCGCCACCACGCCCCGGGCCCGGGCACGTTGGCTCATCGACGCCGCCGGATGTGCCTGGGAAGCCTCCGATCCCGCGCACGCCCTGCCCCTGCTCGACGAGGCCGAGACCCTGGTCTCCGAGCCCGCGCTACGCGCCCGGTCGGCCCGGGTCCGCGGCACCGTCATCCACGCCGGCGGCAACCCCGCGCTCGCCTGCCGCACGCTCCTGGACGGCGCCCGCCTCGTCCTCGATGGTGACGCGGGGCTGGCCGAGGAGCTGTTGGTGCTGGCGGCCCGCTCCGCGTGGGTGGCGAACCGTCCGGAGGAACTGGGACGCATCGCCGCGCTCCTGGCCCGGACCCGCTCCTCGACGGGCTGGGTTCCGGACCACTTCCGGGCGCAGCTCGCGTACTTGGGTGGTCTGTCGTGCGATGCGGCGCCCCGCGGCGATTCCCCGGCGTACCTCCCGCGTGCCACCGCCGACCGTGCCCCACTCTGGTACTGCACGGCCGACGCCCGGCCGTGGATGTGGCCGCCGGCGTTCCTACCGCACCTGATGGGCGACACCGAATCCGCGCTGGACGCCCTCCAGCGGGCGGTCGCCTCGCTGCGCAAGAACGGTGCGCTGGGGGCCCTTCCGCTGTCGGTCCTCCCCCTCGTCTCGCTCCAGCTCATCACCGGTCAGTGGACCGCCGCGACCGCCCACGCGACCGAAGCGCTCCTGCCCGCCGACGAGACCGGGCAACGCGCCGCCGCCGCTGACCTGCGCGCCGCGCTCGCCTGGATCGCGGCCGCCCGCGGCGAGGGGGACCGGTGTCGCGAACTGGCCGAGCAGGCCCTCGACTTCGCCGTGCCGCAGGGCATCGCGTCGACCGCGGCGCTCACGTACTGGGCGCTGGGCCTGAACGCCCTGGCCGAGGGCAAGGCGTCCGGCGCCGCCCGACTGTTGCGCGAGGTCACCACGCCCGGCGCCCAGGGGGAACACTTCATGATGAGCTGGCTCGTGCTGCCCGACCTCGTCGAGGCGTACGTGCGCGCCGGGCAGCCGGAGCTCGCCCGTTCGGCACTGGAGCAGTGGGAACGCTGTGCCGCACCCGCGAACGTGCCCGCCCTGCACACCACATGGCAGCGGTGCCGGGCCCTGCTCGCCGCCAACGACGCAGCGGACTCCCTGTTCGCCGCGGCCCTGACGGCTGATGCCCCCTCGGTCTTCGAAGCCGGGCGCACCCACCTGCACTACGGGGAGTGGCTGCGGCGGGCCCGCCGCATCAAGCCCGCCCGGGACCACCTCCACCAGGCGCTGAAGTCCTTCCAGGCAGCCGGAGCCGCGCCCTGGGCGGACATGGCGTTGTGCGAACTGCGGGCCGCCGGTGAGCAGGTCGAGGAACCGGCTCCGGGTCCCGGCGACGCGCCGCACCGGCTCACGCCCCGGGAACTGGAGATCGTGCGCCTCGCTGCCCAGGGGATGAGCAACAGCGCCATCGCGGCGCGGTTGTTCCTCAGTCCGCGCACCGTGGGGCACCACCTGTACAAGGTGTTCCCCAAGCTCGGCATCACCTCCCGGCACCAACTGCGGGCGGTGCGGCTGGAGGTGGCGGAGCGGCCGTCGTCCGTCCGCACCTGAGCGGGCGCGGCTGACCGACGCGGTCGATACCGGCCGCGTCGGTCTGCGGGTCGTGGCCGCGTCCCGACGCGGTCTCCGGATCCGCTCAGCCGTCCTGGTCGTGCCGCGGGTACAGCACCGCCTGTTGGAAGGCGTCGAGTCCGGCGGTGTAGCCGGCGTCCGACTGGTCGTCCGGCATCCCGGCGGCCAGGACGTAGAGGGCGGTTTCGCGGATACCGTCCACACCGAGGGCGTCCTCCACCTCGCTGTCGCGGAAGGCCGCGGTCTGGAACGGCCCCAGGCCCAGCGCGGTGGCGGTGAGGGCGAAGGTCTGCCCGAGGTGGCCGGCGTTCAGCAACATCACTCGATAGGCGCGGGGGGCCCGGTACTTGCTGCTCATGCGCTCGACCACGGCGGTCACGAACACCACCAGCGCGGCGTCGCCGACCCCGGACTGGTCGAAGCACAGGTGTGCCGCCTGTTCGCGGGTGAATGCGCCGTCCAGCAGTTCCAGCGAGTGTTCGAGGCAGTTGTAGTGGTAGAGCCCCGGGGTCACCCCGTCGACGGCGAAAATCCCGACGTACGCCTCCAGTTCGTGGCGGGCGCCGCCCGCCGCACTGGTGCGTTTCATCAGGGCCCCGAAGTCCTGACCGTCGAGGAATTCGCTGGGGCCGAACACCATCGCCAGCAATCCGGAGAGCAGCGGCAGCGGCAGGGCCACCTGCGCGAAACTCCGGTGGGTGCGACGCTGGTAAAGGGTCCGGACGAAGTCGGCATCCGTTTCGAGCGGGCCGCGGGGCAGCAGGATCCGGTCCGCGGTCGGGTAGTTCTTGAACAGAGCGGGACGCTTTCCGGCCCGGAAGTCGTCGTTGACCTCCGGTGATTCCGTGTAGTCGGCGTCCTTGCTGGAGAAGTGCAGCGCGGTGGCCTCCGGCGACCAGGTCTCCCAGTGCGTGGCCAGGAGTCCGTCGCGCTCGCTCTCGCCTTCGGAGACGAGGAAACCGAAGGTGTGCAGTTCCCGCACGGCCGCGCGGCAGGAGTCCGGGTCGTATTCCGGGAATTCCTTCAGGGCGTCGTCCTCGGTCGTCCAGTCGGTGAACGCGGCGAGGATGTCGGCGGCCATCGGGGCGAGCGAGATCGGTGTGCCACCGAGGTAGTTCTGGATGACGAAGGACCCGTCGCGCCAATAGCAGACGAGGTTGTGCGCGCGCCGCAACAGCATGGCTTCTCCTTGAGGACCGGGGGCCGGTGTGTCCGGCCCCCGATCGGTTATCTCGTGATGCTTCAGCGCTGGAAGTGAATCTTGATGGAGCGACCCTCGACCGGCTTGGCAGCGAGATCCATCTTCTTCATCACGCACTCCTCTCTGTTGGAGAGCCCGTTCGGCTCTGTTGGAGAGCCCGTTCGGCTCGACGCCCAGTGAACCCGTGCGACGCGGGCGGCGGCATCCGTCGGGCGACCGGTCCGGTGCGTCCGGTAGGTGACAGGGCCGGGTGGGCGCCCCCACCGTCGTCACAAGGGATTGCCTTGCGCATCAGTAGAGTGACGTGGCTGCGCATGCGGACGGGCGCGCCGAGGAATTCCCGGTCGTGTTGCGTAAGTCAAGTCGTCTTACCGATGCGGCGGTTACGTCACCGCGTCGGAGGGTGCTGGCGGATGGTCCGCCCGGCGAGCACCGACCGTTCCGAACCGGTCGTCCGACTGATGCCGTCGATGTCACCGCACGGGTTGACTGTGCAGCGAGCCAAACGGGCTCACCATCCGAAAGGAGAGCGTGATGAAGAAGATTGCACTCGCTGCCAAGCCGGTCGAGGGTCGCTCCATCAAGGTGCACTTCCAGCGCTGAGCGTCCGGGTAGTTCGATCGGGGGCCGGCCTGTCCGGCCCCCGATCGCCCGGAGTCCGCTCCTACCGCATCCTGGCCATTGAGGGGGAGTGTGGACGGTGGAACTCGACGAGCTCAAAAGCCGGATGGCGAGTGGCGAGCCCTATCTGGCCAACGACCCCTCGTTACGGCCGTACCGCAAGCGGTGCGAAAGACTGCTGGACGACTTCAACGCCACGGCGCTCGGGGACCAACGGGGAAGGGACGCGCTCCTTCCGGAGCTGTTGGGATCCGTCGCGCAGGGCGTCCGGGTGGTGCCCCGATTCCTCTGTGAATTCGGGTTCTTCATCGAGATCGGCGAACGGTCGCGGATCAACTTCGATGCCGTTTTCCTCGACTGCGCGCCGATCACCATTGGCGCTGACGTCCGGATGGGTCCTCGCTGTCAGCTGTACACCGCCAATCATCCGCACTCCGCCGAGCTGCGGCACGGCATGTGGGAGAGCGCGCAACCCATTCGGGTCAAGGACGGTGCCTGGCTCGGCGGCGGGGTGATCGTCCTGCCGGGCGTCACGATCGGCGCCAACACGGTGGTCGGGGCCGGCAGCGTCGTGACGCGGGACCTTCCGGACGAGGTGGTCGCCGTGGGAAACCCGGCGCGCGTGGTGCGGGCGCTCGGCTGAGGCGTTGCGCGCCCGTCCCGTATCGGCCGCGGGGCCGACGTGGCGCCGCGCCACAAGGGCTTTTCCGGCTGTGCCGGTGAGGGATGGGGACACGTGGATTGCTCATTCGACTTCGACGCCGTGGTGTTCGACCTCGACGGGACGCTCATCGATTCGGTGCGGCCGGAATTCCTGGCCTGTTCGGCGCTCTTCGAGGAATGCGGTGCCGAGTTCACCCCCGACTTCTGGGCGCGCGAGGTGTGTGGTCGCGTAGGCGGATACCCGGCTCTTTTCGAGGTCCTTCGGCAGCGGGCGGCGGTCGCGTTGACCGATGCGGAGTTGCAGGACCGGCTCGCCGTCCAGTGGGACCGTTTCTTCACTCCGGAACACGTCACGCTGCTGCCGGGAGCGGGCGCCCTGCTCGATGAACTCCGTTCTTCCGGGCGGCCGTTGGCCGTTGCTTCGTCGTCCGACCGGGAATGGGTCACCCGCTGGCTTCGGCACTTCGCGATCGAGCGGCATTTCTCGGTGGTCGTGTCGGGCGATGACGTGGCCAGGAAGAAGCCCGATCCGATGGCGTACGTGGTGGCGGCTGCGGAATTGGGTGTGCCCCCGGCGCGATGCCTTGCCGTGGAGGACTCGTTGACGGGGATAGCCGCCGCCAAAACCGCCGGATGCACCGTCGTTGCGGTCCCGACCCGCCTCACGCGTCATCTCGACCATGCGTCGGCTGACTGTGTCGCCTCGGACCTGCACGAAGTGCGGAGGCTGTGGCCGGCCATCGATCCGGTGCCACCGCGGTGAAGGCGCTGTCCGTTCAGAGTGCGTGCGATCAGTAAAGGCGAGAAGAATGCGAAAAGGTTACGTCGCGATCGTCGACGCGAGCCCCGCCGGCCTTTCCGGCGGCCTGGTCTCCGAGTTCGAGAAGGCCGGCTACGCGTCCGTCCACGTGCAGAGCGCTCCCGTGCGCCCGAAGATGTACGAGAAGGTCGTGCCCACCGGCTATGTCGGCGAGGTCATCCATGACGGCGACCTCGACCGCACCATCGAGCGACTTTCCGCTTACCAGCCGGTCGCGGTCCTTCCGGACAGCGAGTTCGGGGTTCCCTTCGCGGATCTGCTGAGCGAGAAGATGGGGCTGCTGTCGAACGGGACGGACAAGAGTCCCGCCCGGCGCGACAAGTACGTGATGATCGAGACGATCAAAGCGGCCGGGCTGCGCGGCGCACGGCAGTTGCTGGCCAAGGATGCCGAGGAACTGGCCTCCTGGCACCGGGAATTGGGCTGCCGGATCGTGGTGAAACCGCTCAGCAGCGCGGGCAGCCAGGGCGTGCACTACTGCGACACCCCCGAGCAGGCGGTGCGTGCGTACGAGGCGCTGGCCGGCACGGAGAACATCTTCTCGATGCCCAATGACGCGGTGCTGGCGCAGGAATACCTCGTCGGCACCGAATACGCGATCAACACCGTCAGCCGGGACGGGAAGCACCACGTGTGCGACATCTGGACCGCGACCCAGATCACCGCGAACGGGGTCCTCGACCTCTGTGACGGTCTGGTCCTGTTGCCGCACGAGGGCGAGAAGATCGACCGGGTGGTCGCCTATTGCGAGCAGGTCCTGGATGCGATGGACATCCGCCACGGCCCGGCCCACATCGACGTCAAGCTGACCCCGACCGGTCCGTGCCTGATCGAGATCGGCGCGCGGATGGGAGGTGGGTACACCGACCATTACGCGCGGTTGGGCATCGGGGAATCGCAGTTGAACTGGACGGTGGACGCCTATACCGATCCGGAGCGGTTCTTCGCACGCTGCCCGGAGCGTTACGAGGTCCAGCAGTTCATCGCCGGCGCGCCGATGATCTCGCCGGTCGAGGGGACCTTGCGGGGATACCGGGGCCTCGACGCGCTCAAGAAGTTGGAGAGTTACCACGGTGTGCGGGAATTCCGTCGGCCCGGCGACCGGATCGTACCGACCGTCGACGACCTGACGTACCCCCTGCTCGTCGAATTGCGCCACGACGTGCTCGATGTCGTGCTGCGCGACCTCGCCACCGTTCGCTACCTCGACGGCAAAGAGTTCTACGACGTCGACTGACCGTGCTCCCCCGGGAGGGCCGAGGAGTGAGAGAGGAGAGCCGATGACCGTCACCGCCCCCGCAGGAACCGAGGGTTGGATACGTCACGTCCTCACCGTCCACTGGGGCGCCCGGTGGGGAGCCGGCGCACTGGCTCCGCTGACCGTCGGCGGTGCCGCACCCCTGACGCACACGGCGGGGCTCTGGCACGTCACGGGCCCCGGGGCCGACCACGTCCTGAAGGTGCAGCTCACCGCCGAGGCCGTGCGCGCCGAGCCGTTCTCCCCACTCAAGGACCGCATCCTCACCCACTGCCGCCGCCAAGGGATCCCCGTCCTCCCGGTGGTGCCGACCGCGGACGGCAGCCCCGGTGCCCGGCACGACGGCGTCGTCTGTGAGCTGAGCCCCCGCAGCGACGGCACGGTCAGCACCGGCAGCCGGGCGCACGCCGCCGCGATCGTCCGCACCGGTCTGGACCTGCGGCAGGCGCTCGACGGCCTGCCGCCGGGCACCGCCGACGAGCTCGCCACCGTCCACCTGCCCCGGCTGGTCGAGGAGGAGCACTGGCCGGCGGCCCTCGACGACGCCGAGCGGCGGCTGCTGCCGAAGGCGACGGCCGGCCAGGACCGCTGGCACCGCGCCGCCGCCACCGTCCTGCGCGAACTGGCCGCCGTGGCACCGCTGTTGCGCCGGGACCCGGTCGGCGAGGCGTCCGGTTCCGCGGCGCGCCCGGCGGTCGTCCACGGCGACCTGCACATCCAGCACTTCCTGCTGGCCCCGCAGGCCCCGGCGCGGGTCGTGGCCGTGCTGGACTTCGACAACCTGCACGTGCACGACCGGCTGCTGGACCTGGCCTGGCTCGCCGACACCGCGGTGTACGCCTGCGGCGACGACCTCGCCGGGGCCCGCCGAGTCGTGGCCGACTTCCTGGCCGCCGGGCGGCGGCGTGGGCTGCTCGGCCCCGGCGACGCGGAACGCCTGATGCCGCTGCTCCTGGCGCATTCGCTGCCGGTGATCGTCGACATCGCCAAGGACATCCTCGACCGCGGCATCCTCGCCGCGCAGTGGCTCGACTACTTCGCACTGCTGTCGCCCGCACGGCGCCGCACCGTCCATCGCCTGCTCACCGGCGCCGACGGCCCCTGACCCCGGCCGGCCCCACCCGCACCGTCGCCCCCTGCCCGCTCCGGTCCCCGCCGCCCCGCCGCGTTGCCCCCTCACTTGCCCCGTCCCCTGCTCCGCCCCGGCCCGCCCGCCGACCCGAGCGCCCTCCCCCGCCCGCCGTCCGATCCACTCGCCAGCGAGGAGCTGCCCATGACCACCGCCGACCCGACGCCGCTGTCCGCCTGGCCGACGGACCTCTCCGCGTTCTGCTTCGAGGTACCGCACTCGGACCAGTCCCTCCTCTTCGAGTCCGGCAAGGGCGTCCGCCTGTCCGACGCGGCGGGCCGCAGCTACCTCGACGCCCTCTCCGGCGTCTTCGTCACCTGCTTCGGATACGACTGCGAGCCGATCGTCAGGGCCGTCACCGACCAGCTGCGCACCCTGCCCTTCAATCCGCCGCTGCACGGCACCAACCGCGCCGCCCTGGAGCTGGCCCGGGCGCTCGTCGACCTCGCCCCGCCCGGCATCACCGCGGCGAAGCTCGTCAACGGGGGTTCCGAGAGCGTGGAGGCGGCGGTCCGGTTGGCCCGGCTGTACCACCGCAGTCACGGCAACCCCGGCAAGGTGAAGGTCCTCAGCTACTACCACGGCTACCACGGCGCCACCTTCGGTTCGCTCTCCCTCACCGGGCGGCCCGACGTCACCCGGTTCGGGCCCGGCCTCCCCGGCGTCGTGCACGTGTGGCCGCCGGACTGCCTGGAGGAGTTCTGGGACGTGCCGCGGGAGCGGTCCGGCGAGCTGGCCGCCGCCATGATCGAGCGGACCATCGAGGCCGAAGGACCCGACTCGGTCGCGGCGCTCGTCATGGAACCCGTCATCCACCTGCGCGGTATGGCGATCCCCTCGGCCGACTACCTCACCCGCGTCCGCGAGGTGTGCGACCGCCACGGCGTCCTGTTGGTGTTCGACGAGATCGTCACCGGCTTCGGCCGCACCGGGGCGCCCTTCGCCGCCCAGACCTTCGGCGTCACCCCGGACATCCTGTGCGTCGGCAAGGGCATCTCGGGCGGCTACGCGCCGCTGGCCGCCGTCCTCATGGCCGAGCACCTGGCGGCGGTCCTCGGCGAGTCCGGCGGGCCGACGTCGTTCGCGCCCTCGCACACCTACGCCGCCAACCCGCTGGCCTCCGCCGCCGGGCTCGCCTCCGTCACCCACTTCCGCGAGGGCGGCTACCCCGACCGGATCCGCGAGCTGTCCGGGTACATCGAGCCCCGGCTGCGCGGCGTCGTCGGCGAGCGCGGCACGGTTCGCGCCGTCGGCCTGCTGTACGGCGTCAAGCTCGCCGGCGGGGTGGCGGACCTCGGCGAGCGTGTGGCCGCGGCCTGTCTGCGACACGGCCTGATCCTCCGCGGTCAGGACGACTGGGTGGTGCTGGCGCCCGCCTTCGTCACCACGACCGCCGAGGCCGACGAGATCCTGCACACCCTCGGCGAGGCCCTCGACGAGGTCTGCGGGGACCACCGGTGAACGCGCTGCGGGACCGCTTCGCCGGGCCGGCCCGCGCGGCGCTGGCCCGGCTCACCACGGACGAAACGGCCGTGGTCCAGCGGGAGTTGGCGGAGTTGGAGCACGGCGACCAGGGGGGCGGCTCTCTCCTGGAGGGCCTGCGCAAGCTCGCCGCGCGGGTCCCGGAGCGGCTGTACACCGACAGCGCCGACGTCCTGCTGCGCATGCACGAGATCGCCGGCTCGGGCAACCACCAGAGCAACCTGTCGTCGCTGCCACTGGTACGCGCCTGCTTCGCACTGGGCCTCGTCGGCGACGGCGGGGCGGACAGCGGGGGCGGACCGGCCGAACTCATCGTGGGCCGCGGCCACATCGCCCCCGCCTTCTACGCCGAGCACTACGTACGCGGCACCCTGCCGTTCACCCCGCTGGCCGCCCTCCACCAAGGCGGGCTCACCGGGGTCGTCCACCGCGATCTGGGCTTCCGCAACACCATGCGCTACAGCCTCGGCGTCGGCGTGGCCCAGGCGGTCAGCCTGGCCTGGGACCTGGCCCGACGCGGCGAGGACCGCACGGTGGTGTGCCTCGCCGGGGACGGCGAACTGCACGAGGGCGTCGCCTTCGAGGCGCTGCGGTTCGCCCACGACATGGGCCTGACCAATCTCGTGCTCGTCGTCGACGCCAACGCCAAGGGCATCGAGCCGCTGGCCAAGCCGGTGAGCACCGGGTACCTCGGCGCCTACCTGGGCCGGGTCGTGGAGGCCGACGGCCGTGACGAGCACGCCGTGGCGGAGGCGCTCGGCGCGCTGCTGGCCGTCCCCGGGTCCGCGGCGCTGGTGTGCCGGACCCACAAGGGCGATCACAGCTTCAAGCCGGCCGGCGCCGCGGCCGCCGCCCCCGCCCGTCCGACGTTCGCGGCGACGGCCGGGCACATGCTCGCCGCCCACCAGGAGCGCACCGGACGCGACCTGGCCGTGTTCACCCCCGACATGGCCGCCCGGTTCGGGCTGCGCGGCCGCGTTCCGTACACCAACACCGGGTTGGCCGAGACGCTGACGGTCGGCATGACCCTGTCGCTGCCGGCGGACACCCTCAAGGTGGTGGCCACCGACGCGATGTACTACATGGACTCGCTGAGCATGCTCACCGAGGCGACCACCAGTGTGCGGAACCTGCTCGTCCTCGCCGGGCGCAGCTGGGGTGCCTGGGGCGGTGCCCACAACGCCACCAACCTGCTCGGCCTGCTGCTCCGCACCCGGGTCCACGAGCCGGTCACCGCCGGGGAGTTCGCCGCGTGCCTGGACCGGCTCGGCCGGGACCCGGCCACCGCGCACGTCGTCAGCATGGTCGATGCGCGGTTCGACCCGCCGTCCCGCGACTGCTCGGCCGACATCGACGGCGCGGTGTGGCTCACCCCGCCCGGCGGTGCCGGGACCGAGGCGGCGGTGGTGACCTTCGGGTACGCGAGCGTCCTGGTCGACCAGGCCAACCGGGACCTCGGCGTGCCGCACCTGCACTGCGCGGCGCTCGCCCCGCGCCTCGCCCCCGCCGACCTGGCCGTACTGCGGGGCTGCCGACGCCTGTTGAGCGTCGAGTACAACGGTGCGCGGGGCGGCTTCGGCGAGTGGCTGCGCGCGGAGTACCTGCTGCCGGTCGAGGTGCACGGGGTGCGTCGGGACATCGCCAACCAGGTGCACGCCCGCCAGTTGCCGCTGCACGGTATGACCCCGACCGCGCTGCGGGAGCGCCTGGCGGCCCTGTTGAAGAGCCGGGAGGCCGGCCGTGCGCCTGCACACGCATGACTACCGTGCGGCGGACTCCGACGGCATCGTCGACGGCGCGATCCTGATGCACCGCGAGATGTCCGAGCTGCTGACCCGCCGGACCTCCGTCGCCTGGGACGACCTGACCCGCGGACCCGACTGCGTCGCGGGCGTGGGCGCCGGGGAGACGGTGTACGCGGGCTCGGGGCCCTATGCCTTCCTGTACCACCACTGGCGGGAGCGGACCGGCGGCGACTTCCGGATCGTCCGGGAGGTGCACACCGCGCTCTGGTCCGGCTACTGGGCCCAGGAGGAGCTGTGCGCGCCCTTGGTGCGCCCGGGGGACCTGGCGCTCTTCCCCACCGCGTACACGCGTGAGCTCTTCCTGCGGAACTTCCCCGCCGTCACCGAGGGGGGATCGGCCGTCGCCTACCCGATGCTCGACCGGATGCCGCGGCGCGCGCCCCGCCCGGTCCCGCCGGCCGGGCGGCGCCTGCGTCTCGGCTACCTCGGCGCGCTGTCCCTGGCGAAGAACTTCGACCAGGTCCTGTCGGTCTTCGCCCGCTGCCACCGGGAGACCGGCGGGCGGGTGGACCTGGTGTGCGCGGGCAAGCCCAACGCCCCCCGCTGGGAGGCCGACGCGGTGCGCGCGGGGCTCCGGGCGGCCGGGGTGGCCGACGGTTCGGTCCGTATCGAGGGCGTCTGGCCGCAGGCCCGCCTCGCGGAGTTCTTCGACGCCGTCGACGTCCTGTTGTTCCCGAGCACGGCGTCGCGGGAGACCTTGGGCCGCGTCGTCGTCGAGGCCCTCGCGCACGGCGTGCCGGTGCTGGCCGCCGACGTCGGCCCGGCCGTCGAACTGCTCCCCGCCCGGAACCTGGTGCCCACCACGCTCGACACGGCCGGCACCTTCGACATGGGCCGGGTCGGCCCGCTCGGCCGGGTCGACGAGGACGCCCTGGTGGCGAAGGTCCTCACCCGTGACTTCGCCGAGGCGTCCGTGCGGTGCCCGGCGCCCTACACCGACGCGGCGTTCCTACGGGCGCTCGCCGGCCCCCCGGCCCCCGTGGACGTCGTCCACGACCGGACCCTGCCGGCGGCGCTCCGCGTCGCGCCGCGCACCGGTGGCGACCCGGCGGAGCGGACCGCGGCGGCCACCCGGCTGTTCCGGGCCTTCTTCGAGCGTCGCGACGACACGGTGACGGCCGCCCTGGACGCACTGGCCGCCCGCACCGGCCGGGACGACCCGGCGCTGCGCCGCATCGTCGCCGCGCCGCACCGCAACCTCGCCGACTACCGGGCCTTCCCCCGGCTGTTGGACGCCCTCGTCCTGCCCCCACTGACCTACACCCTCGCACCCGCCCCCGTGGGTGCCGCCACGACAGGAGACACCGCATGACGTCAGACGTGACACCGGCCGGGACGACGGATCCGGCCGAGCAGTTCGCCGGCGAGGTGGCCCTCGTCGTCGGCGGCGGTCGCGGCATCGGGGCCGCCGTCGTCGAGGGCTTCGCCCGGCGCGGGGCGCACGTCGTCGTCGCCGACACCGACCGGCTGCCCTCCGCGTACAACCACTACCGCTCGACCGCCGTCACCGGCTACGCCGAGGCCCGCGAGCTGGCCGACCGGCTCGCCGTCGAGGGCCTGTCGGTGACGGCCGCCGCCGCGGACGCCACCGACGAGGACGCGGTCCGCCGCCTCTACGAGGGCATCGCCGACGGTCCGGGCCGCCTCGACACCGTCGTGAACGCCTTCGGGGTGACCCATGTCAGCCCCGTCGAGAAGATGGAGCTGAGCGAGTTCCGGCACGTCGTCTCCGGCAATCTGGACGGGGTGTTCCTCTCCTCGCGGGCGGCGCTGCCGCTGCTGCGCGCCTCCGGAGGCGGTTCGATCATCAACTTCTCGTCCGTGTCGGGCCGTTCGGGCTTCGCGAAGGTCGCGCACTACTGCGCGGCGAAGTTCGGTGTCGTGGGTTTCACCGCGGCCCTCGCCCAGGAGGTCGCGAAGGAGAACATCCGGGTCAACGCGGTCTGCCCCGGCATCGTGCGCTCCAACATGTGGCGCTATCTGCTGTCGGAGTTCGTCCGGCCCGGTGAGACCGAGGACGAGTGCTGGGAACGGATGCGCGGCATGATCCCGCAGCGCGCGTTCCAGACGCCCGAGGACATCGCCGGCCTGGTGCTCTACCTGGCGTCGGCGCCCAGGGTCACCGGCCAGGCGATCAGCGTGGACGGCGGGATGAGCGCACCGTGACGGCGTCCTTGGACCCGGCGGACCCGCCGGGGACGCGGGCGATCGGCTTCGACGACCCGGGCTGGCGCTTCGACGGCCCCGGCACCGCACTCGTGCGCCACGCCTCGGAACTCCGCGTCCGCGCCCCGCGCGGCGCCGACCTGTTCCGCATGCCGGGCGCGTACGAGGCGTCCGGGATCCCGCGGTTGAGCCGCCGCGTCACCGGCGACCACACCCTGTGGACCCGGGTCACCGTCGACGGGCGGGAGTTCGGGGACGCCGGCGGCATCGTCGTCCACGACGGCGAGGGCTGGTTCAAGGCGTGCGTGGAGCGCACCCGCGCCGGCGGGTGGGCGGTTGTCACCGTCGTCTCCCGCCCGGTGTCCGACGAGGCGGCGGGCCCCGCCCTCGCCGGCCCGGGCGCCGAGCTCCTCATCACCCGGGAGGGCCGGCGGCACGCCGTGTTCCACCGCGAACACGACGGCGGGGACTGGCGGTTCGTCCGTACGTTCTTCGGTGCCGCCGGCGCGGACGTCCGGGTCGGGCTGTTCGCGCAGGCGCCGTTCTCCGACGCCTGCACGGCCTCCTTCGCCCCGCTCCGGCATGCCCCCGTCGCACTCGCCGACCGGCGGTGACCGGCCCGTACCGCCCCTTCCACCACCCCTCCGTACCAAGGGAGTTCCGCTCGTGATCTCGCCGCAGCCCGTCACCGACCTGTTGTGGGCGCACTGGAAGACCAAGATCATGCTGAGCGCCGTCGAGCTGGGCGTGTGCACCGAACTCGCCGAGCGACCGCTGCCCGCGGCGGAACTGTGCGACCGCACGGGTCTGCACCGGCGCCCCGCCGCGGACTTCCTCGACGCCCTCGTGGCGCTCGGCCTGCTGGAGCGCTCCGGCGACGGGTACGCCAACACGCCCGAGGCACAGGAGTACCTCGACGCCGGCAAGCCCGCCACCTACCTCGGCGACAGCTTCCTGTCCCGGGGCACCGGCCTCGCCGACGATCTGGTGTCCGTGCTGCGTACCGGGCAGGCGGCCCAGGCCCGCCGCGACGGGCGGGACTTCTACTCCGGCACCTACGCCACGCCGGACTCGGTCCGCGCGTTCCAGCGGGACATGACCGCCCTGAGCATCGGATCGGCCCGGGCCCTCGCCGAGCGGTTCCCCTGGGACCGCTACCGCACCCTCGTCGACGTCGGCTGCGCGGAGGGCGCCCTGCCCGGCTGGCTGCTGCGGAGCCACCCGCACCTGACCGCCGTCGGATTCGACCTCCCGGTCGCCCGCGCGGGCTTCGAGGAGTACACGGCGCGGCTGGGCGTCGCCGACCGCGTCGAGTTCCGGCCCGGTGACTTCTTCCACGACCCGCTGCCCCCGGCCGACGTCGTCGTCTTCGGCCACGTCCTGCACAACTGGGGCGAGGAGGAGAAGCTCCGGCTGCTGGAGAAGGCGTACGAGGCGCTGCCGTCCGGCGGGGCCGTCGTGGTCTACGAGACCCTGATCGACGACGAGCGCCGCAGCAACGCCGTCGGCCTGATCCTCAGCCTGATCATGCACGCCGAGGTGCCCGGCGGATTCGACTACACCGGTGCGCAATGCCGCGCGTGGCTGCGCCGGACGGGCTTCAAGGACACCTACGTCGAGCACCTGGACGGGCCCGAGTCCATGGTGGTCGGCATCAAGTGAGCACCGCACCGACCGCCCCTGACGACGCCCCGGCCGGCACCGACCTGGTGATGTTCTGGAACCTCTACGAGACCGGCATCGAGCGCCTCCAGGGCCGCCACGACCGGTGGCACGCCCAGTGCGAGCTGATCGCCGCCCACCGGCCGCGGGTGCTGCTGACGACCGAGGGCTGGGGTTGGCACCGCGACGGTGGGGCGCTCTTCGAGGACGCCAAGGCGGCCTTCGGGATGGCCGGCGAGTTGTTCACCGCGAAGACCGGCTGCCACCTCGCCGTGTTCTGGCAGCCCGACGTCGAGCGGGTGGCCGTACAGCGCCTCGCCCCCGAGCTGGCCCACTGGCACGGCCACGGCCTGGTCACCCTGCGGCTGCCGGGCTGGACCACGCCGCTGCGGTTCCTCGTCGCCCACCTCGACCCGTTCAGTCCCCCGGGCCGACGCATCGAGGCGGACCACCTGCGCCGGCACGCGGACCCCGCCCTGCCACCGCTCGTGCTCGCCATGGACGCCAACTGCGTCCCGCCCGGCGACCCCGAACCCGACTGGACCCGGGTGGCCCGGCACCGCCGGGACGACCACCTGCTCCCCGACGAGGACCGCGCCGACCGGACGCCGCTGCGGCGCCTGCTCGGCGCCCCCGCCGATCCGCTGCTCGTCGACGCCGGCGCCCACCTGGGCGACCGGTCGCCCACGTACGGGCAGTTCCTCCCCGGGGAGGCGGAGCGCCGCATCGACCTGTTCCTGCTCTCCCCGTCCCTCGTCCCCGACCTGGTGGCCTACCGGGCCCTGGATCCGCGCCCGGCGCCGCCCGACGCACGGCCCACCGCCTCCGACCACCGCCCCGTCACCATCCGGCTCCGCCGCCGATGACCCACGAAAGGCAACCGGCCACCGTGCGACCGACCGAACCACCCCACCGCGCACCCGACTGGTGGCGCGATGCGGTCATCTACCAGGTGTATCCCCGGAGTTACGCGGACGGCGACGGGGACGGTGTGGGCGACCTCGCCGGGCTGCGGCAGCGCCTGGACCACCTGGTGACGCTCGGCGTCGACGCGCTGTGGATCACCCCGTGGTACCCCTCCCCCATGGCCGACGGCGGCTACGACGTGTCGGACCCGCGCGGTGTCGACCCGGTGTTCGGCACCCTCGCCGACGCCGAGGAGCTGATCGCCGAGGCGCGGCGGCGCGGCCTGCGCACCCTCGTGGACGTCGTGCCCAACCACGTCTCGGAGGCCCACCCGTGGTTCCGGGCCGCGCTCGCCGCCCCACCGGGGAGCCCGGAGCGCGCCCGGTTCCACTTCCGTCCCGGCCGCGGTCCGGCGGGGGACCTGCCGCCCAACAACTGGCCCTCCGAGTTCGGCGGACCGGCCTGGACGCGCGTCGTCGAGCCCGACGGCACACCGGGCGAGTGGTACCTGCACCTCTTCGCCCCCGAACAGCCGGACCTCAACTGGGCCGACCCCCGGGTACGCGCCGAGTACGAGTCCGTCCTGCGCTTCTGGTTCGACCGGGGCGTGGCCGGTATCCGGGTGGACTCGGCGACCCTCCTCGCCAAGGACCCCGCACTGCCCGACCTGCCCGGCGAGGGGCCGCACCCGTACGTCGACCGGGAGGACCTGCACGACATCTACCGCGCCTGGCGCCGGATCGCCGACGCGTACCCCGACGCCCGCGTCCTGGTGGGCGAGATGTGGCTCCGCGACCCCGCCCGGCTCGCCCGCTACCTGCGCCCGGACGAGCTGCACACCGCCTTCACCTTCGACTTCCTGCGCAGCCCCTGGGACGCGGACCGGCTCCGCGCCTGCATCGACGCGACCCTGGCGGGCCACGCGGCGGTCGACGCGCCGCCGACCTGGGTGCTGTGCAACCACGACGTGACCCGCACCGTCACCCGCTACGGCCGCGCCGACACCTCCTTCGACTTCGCCCGCAAGGCCCACGGCGTGCCCACCGACCTGGCCCTCGGCACCCGGAGGGCCCGGGCCGCCGCGCTGCTCACCCTGGCCCTGCCCGGTTCGGTCTACCTCTACCAGGGCGAGGAACTGGGCCTCCACGAGGTGGAGGACCTGCCGGCCGACCGGCTGCGCGACCCGATGCACCTCCGGTCCGGCGGGGCCGACCCGGGCCGCGACGGCTGCCGCGTCCCGATGCCCTGGTCCGGCACCGCCCCGCCGTTCGGTTTCGGCCCCGACGGCTCGGACCCCTGGCTCCCGCAACCGCCCGCATGGGCGGCCCGCACGGTGGCGGCACAGCAGGCGGCACCCGATTCGACGCTCAACCTGTACCGCTCGGCGCTACGCCTGCGCCGCGCAGCGACCAGCGGCCCGACCGCCACCCGTTCCGCCCTCCGATGGCTGCCCGCCCCCGAAGGCGTTCTCGCCTTCCACGGACCCGGCACCCTCATCTGCTGGACGAACCTGATGCCTCGTCAAGTACCGCTGCCCGCCCGGCACGACGTCCTCCTCGCCAGCGCACCACCGACCGGCGGCACACTGCCCCCGGACACCACCGCCTGGCTGCGTCCGGCGTAGCACCCGGGCCGGCGCGCCCACCCCAGGGCGCCGGCCCGCCCCACTCACCCGCCCCACTCACCCGTTCCACTCCTCCGCCAGCACGGACCAGATTTCCGTATCGTGCCGGACGCCCTGGTACGGGAACTGCTGGCGCAGCACCCCGTCCCGGCTCATACCGAGCCGGCGGGCCGCCGCGACGCTGCGCTTGTTGGCAGGCGTCGTCCGCCACTCCACGCGGCTCATCCCGCGCACCCGGAAGGCCCAGTCGATCAGTATCCGGCTGGCGCGGTGCACCAGGCCGCGCCCCTCCCCCGCCGATTCCAACCAGCAGCCGATCTCGCAGACCCCCAGCGCGGCATCGAACTGCGTGAACATCACCCCGCCGACCAGCACCCCCTCCAACCAGATGCCGTAGATGCGGGCACCGTCCTTGGCCTGGCCGTCCGCATAGCCCTGGAGGACGTCGATCGCGGACTCCAGATCGGTACTGCGCGTCGCCCACGGAATCCAGGGGTCCACCGTCGGCCGCGCACGCTCCATATGGGCGAGGAACTCCTGCGCCTGCCAGGGCTCCAAGGGCCGTAGCTGGGCGCCGTCATCGAGCGGCAAGGCGAACATATGGTCCTCCGTCTGCATCCAGGGGTGCGTAACAAGCGTTCGGTACGTACTCTAATCCCATGCCTCCCGCGCCCGTCGATCACGAATCCCGCCGCGAGCACGTCTCCCAAGCGGTATGGCGAATACTGGCCGCCAAGGGGTTCGGCGGCCTGACCCTGCGCGCCGTGGCGGCCGAGATGGACGTCTCCACCGGACTGCTGATGCACTACTTCCCGACCAAACGGGCCCTGGTCGTGCACGCCCTCGAACTCCTGGAGAAGAGCAGCGCGGAACGCCCGCGCCGCGCCCACCCCCACGAGGGTCTCGCCGCGCTCCGCGCCGTCCTGTTGGACTTCCTGCCGATCGGCCAGGAGAACACCGCACGCAATCGGATCTGGGTCAGCTCCTGGGACCTGGCCCTCGCCGACCAGGGCCTGCACACCGACCAGGCCGACCGCTACGTCCGCATCCGCGCCACGGTCCGCCCCCACCTGGAAGCCGCCCGCGCACTGGACGAACTCCCGGCCACCACCGATCTCGACCAACTCGCCACGACGGTGGTCGCGTTCATCCACGGCCTGGTGATCCAGGCCCTGTTCGATCCGCAACGCTTCCCCGCGGAAACCCAGGCCGCGACGGTCGACGGCTTCCTCACCACACTCCGCAAGGGCTGACCCGCACCCCCGCACGGGAGAGACAACTGCAACTCCCCACGGTCATCCCGCCGGACGAACCGATCGACGAAACCCCGTCGCGCCGCGACCATGACGCACGACGCATGACGCACCAGGCTGGCCGGCGCCGCGACGCTGCTTGCACCGCACCCCTCACGGCTGGGCAGGCTGATGCGACGGTGCGCTACACGCCCGCGCCACAGGCAGGGGCCGACCGTCAGTGAGGTGGGCGAAGAGGCGGCGGCGCGGTAGTCACTCACGGACCCCGTAGACGCGGCACGCCGACGTGTTGCTCCGAGCGCACCGCGCTCCGCCCGGAGCCTGCCGCCTCCGGTTCCGGTTCCGGTTCCGCCAGGCACCGGGGGTTCGTGCTACCCGGTCAACGCCGCGTGCAGTGGGGCCAGCAGGGAGACGTCGTCGGTGGTGACGGTGAGGTGGGTGGCGCCGGCGGACCGCCATGCGTCGGCAAGGGAGCGCCAGGTGTCCGGCCGGCCGGGGACGGGACGGAGGCGGGCCTCGGTGCCGAAGGCGGCCCAGTCACGGCCGGCTTCGGTCACCGCCGTACGCAGCTCGGCGATGAGTGCGGCACCGCGGTTGACCCGGTTGGCGAGCAGGCCGGACATGGTGAAACCGTCGGCGAGGGTGGCGATCCGGCGCAGTGCGCCCGGTCTGCCTCCGGTGCGCAGGGTGCCGCCGCCCATCCAGAGCGGTATCCGACGCGGCCGGGGAGTGAGGGTGACGCCGGAGAACGCGACGTGTTCGCCGGCGAAATCCGCTTCCGGCCGCGTCCACAGCAGGCGCAGCGCATGGACCTGTTCCTCGAACAGTGCCGCGCGGGCTCCCGGAGCGACACCGAGGGCGGCGGACTCGGCGGGATCGGACCCGAGGGCGATGCCCAGCCGGAGCCGGTCGCCGCTGAGGTGGGCCAGTTGCGCGGCCTGCTTGGCGGCGAGCACCACCGGGCGGTGCGGCAGGATCGTCATCGCGGTTGACAGTTCGATCCGGGTGGTGACCGCCGCCAGGAACGCCACCAGCGTCAGGCTCTCGTAGGTGGGAGTGCTGGACACCAGGCGTTCCGGGACGGACAGATGGTCGTACCCGAGGCGCTCCGCGGTCACGGCGAATTCACGGAGTCCGGCGGGCGAGAGGGTCGTGGGAACGGTCCAGCCGAGGCGGAAGGTCATTTGCGGAAGGTCTCCGGATCGGCGGCGGAGAGGAAGACCGCACGCGGGCGTTCGGCGGGCAGCAACTGGGAGTTGAGGAGGCGTCTTACCGCTTTCGCCCCGCCGGGCAAGGAGCCGGTGACCGACAGATGGACGTCGAGCACTTGCGTGCCGTCCTCGTTCACCACCTCGGGCACGCAGTGCACCACCCCCGGGATGGCGTGTGCGGCTTGCCGGACGGTGTTCAGCGAGACCTTCTCGCCGCGCAGCACCACGAAGTCCGACAGGCGTCCGTGGAAGGTCAGATAGCCGTCGTCGATCGAGAAGGCGTCCCCCGTGGCGATGGTCCGCGGTCCCAGCAGGACTCTCCCACTGTGCTCCCCGACCCGCCGCAGCAGTACGGTGTCGGATTCGACCACCAATTCGCCCACCTCGCCCTGTACCGCGCGCAGCGACGCGCGCACCCCGGGCAGCGGGCGGCCGACCGAGCCGTACCGGTGTGCGGGCTCGGCGTGCGCGGCCAGGGTGGACACGCGCGGCCCGGCCTCGGTGAGCCCGTAGGTGAGATACAGCTCCGCGGACGGTCGCGCGGCCAGCAGGTCCGCCACCTCCGCGGGCGCGAGCCGGTCCCCGCCGACCCCCAGCGCCCGCAGACCACACGGCATGAGTCCGGGGTCGGCCAGCAGTTGGCGGGCGATCGTCGGTGTCACCGCGGAGTGGGTGACCCCGTACGCGGTGACCACCTCGCGGTACGCGACCGGCGAGAACGGTGGGCCGTCGAGCACCAGTCGCGCCTTGGTCACGTACGCGGCGAACGCCTGCGCCACCAGGGCGTAGGAGTAGTACAGCGGCAGGTTCACCAGCAGGGTGTCGGCCGAGGTGATGCCGGTGGCCGCGGCGTGCAGGCGGGCGTTGTGCAGCAGCGAGGAGACCTGGTGCACGCAGGCGCTGAACATCCCCGAGGTGCCGGAGGTGGACAGCAGGATTTCGCCCGACCGGTACGGGGTGGCGGGGTGCCCGGTCGGTACGGCGAACGCGCCGCCCACCGGCACCCGCGGCCCCGTGCCGGTCAGTCGGGTGGTCACCACCACGCCGGCGCCGACGTGCCCTGCCAGCGCGCGGACCCGCTGCCACGGCGTGCTCGGAGGCACGGCCAGCGGCACCAGACCCAGCAGCAGCGACGCAAGCTGCACGCGCAGCAGTTCCACTCCGTTGGCCAGGCAGAGCACGACCGCGTCGCCGGGTGCCAGACCCAGCCCGGCCAGGTCCGCCAGTACGTCGTCCACCCCGGCCGGGGCGCCGGTGTCCAGGCGGGCCGGGGTGCCGCGGACCCGGGTCAGGAAGTCGGCCACCCCGGACCGGGTGAGGCCGTTCACCGGTCCTCCCCGGCCCGGGTCAGGACCAGGCAGCGGCACGTCTCCCGGTCTTCCGCGGTGGATTGCAGGCCGACCAGGATCACGTGCCGGGCGTGGCCGTCCGCGAACCAACCGTCGATCACCGTGAACGCCACGGGGGCGGCCTCGTCCGGATGCGCCGCCAGCATCAGGGACGGCCCGCGCAGCCCGTGGCGCAGGGCGGGCAGCCCGGCCAGTACCCCCGGATTCGCTCCGGCGAAGCGCAGCGGCGAGACCCGGGACCGCGGTACGGAGTCGGCGATGCGGCGTATCGTCCGCTCGCTCCCGGTCGCGCTCATCACCAGGATCGCGGTGTCGTCGGCGGCGTCGAGTACGGGCTCCGTGCAGTCCGTCAGCGCCCGGTCCACGGTCTCGGCGACCAGCCAGGCCGCGGGGTCGGCGTAGAAGGACGGTTTGTTGATCGCGTAGTCGGCCGGGTCCTCGGCGGTCACCGTCGCCGAACCCAGCAGCCGTGTGCCCGGCGGCATCTGTGTCATGCCCCCACCCCTTCGAACAGCAGACACGTGTTGAACCCGCCGAACCCCAATGTCAGGCTCAATCCGGCGCCGGCGCCGACAGGTTGCGCCGATCCCGTAGCCAGCCGCAGCGGTGCCGCCGGATCGCGCAGCCCGACGACCGGCGGAACCCGTCGGTGGCGCAGGGCCAGTACCGTCGCCACGGCCTCGATGGCTCCGGTGGCGCCCAGGCTGTGCCCGAACGCCCCTTTGGTGGCGAAGGTCAACGGCCCGTGATCCCCGAACAGTTCCAGCAGGCTGCGCGCCTCGACCTCGTCGTTGAGTGGTGTTCCGGTCCCGTGGGCGTTGATGACTGCGATATCCGCGGGTGCCAGGCACGCGGATGCCAGGCAGCGTTCCACCGCGCGCACCACGGCTCGTCCGGACGGGTCCGGTGCGGTGAGCCCGGCGGCGTCGTTGGCCGCGCCGGTCCCGCGCAGCCGGGCGTACACCCGGGCGCCGCGCTGCCGGGCGGAGTCGGGGTGCTCGACCACCACGAACGCCGCGCCCTCGCCGAGCAGCATGCCGTCGCGTGCCCGGTCGAACGCCCGTATGCCGGTGGGACTCATCGTGCCCAGCGCGGAATGCCCGAGCCGCTTGGCCTCGGTGACCACGTCCGCCCCGCCCGCCACGCAGACGCGCCGCCGGCCCGAGCGCACCAGGGCGTGCGCGACGGCGATCGCGTCCGACCCCGCGGAGCACGCGGTCATGACACACACCGGCGTACCCGGGTACCCGATGTCCGCCGCCGCGTCGTCGGCCCAGGCGTGCAGCGTCGGCTCCGCCTCGTCCAACGCGGCGCCGAAGCTGGTGCCCAGCACCAGGCCGACCTCGGGGTCGGTGGTGGACAGACCGGCGTCCGCGAACGCGGAGGACAGCGCCCGCCGGGCCAGCACGCGCTGCCGCTCGCTCGATGGAGTCCCGTACGGCACCGACTCGATGACGGCCGCGAAGGTGTTGCGCAACCGGTGCGGCGAGTCGACCGGCGCCAGACCCGAGTGACCCGCGCACAGCCGCTCCCACACCGCCTCCGGGTCCCGGCCCAGCGGAGTGTCCCAGGCCAGTCCGGTGATCACCGGGGTCACCACGGCCGGGCCCCCGCGGGATCGACCTTCACCCGGCTCATCGCGCCGCGGAACCCGGCGACCGACCGGCCCTCCACGGTCACCGCGGCGGAGAAGGCGAAGGTGTGGCCGGACAGTCGGTCCGCGCGGACGTCGAGCACGACCTGGTCGCCGGGCACGACCGGCGCGAGGAAGCGGGACTTGACCGTGCCGACCAGGGTCACCTCGTCGTCGGCGAGCGGGGCGCTGCTCAACTGGTAGAGCAGCACGCCGGATTGGGCAAAAGCCTGCATGGTGTGGCTGCCGGGCAGGATCACCCCCGGGGTCAGGCCGCGCTCGGGCAGGTGCCCGGACAGTGCGCCCATCTCGGCCGAGACGGCGAACATACTGCGCAGGAACACACCGGGCTCATGGTCCAGAACCCGGTCGATGAACAGTCGGGGATGGCGTCCGCGCACCAGGGCGGCGATTGCCGAGGTACCCAGCGGCCGAGCCGCGCGGACCGCTGCGGGAGGGGGTGCCGATTCGTTCGTGTGCCGCATCCGGGACGATTCCTCTCAGTGTCTTTCGCAGCGGCGCCGGCAGGGGCACCGCACGCCGGGTGGCGGGGTCGACGGCGGCGAAGACGAGGTCGCCGGTCACCAGCGGGGTGCGGGCGCCGTCCTCCTCCTCGCGCAGCAGACTTACCGCGAGCGCGAACCAGGCCGCGCCGACGTGGTCGACCCGGGTGTCTGCGACGATCACGTCGCGGTACCCGGCGCTGTGGAGATAGGTCACCCGCAGGTCGGCGGCGACCAGGTCGACGCCCGCCGCGCTGAAGGCGGTCAGACCCGCGTGGTGCGCTTCGAGGTGTTCGGTGCCCGCGGTCTCCATCAGCGAGGTGTAGCGGGAGAAGTGCACGATCCCGGTCGCGTCGGTGTCGACGTGCTCGACCCGGGTGCGGAACCCCGCGCTCACCGCATCGCCCGGGCGCCTGCCGCCACCCGGTCCACGATCTCGTGGGCCTGCGTCGCGGTGGCGATCAGCGGCAGCACGATCCGCAGGGTGGGATGGACGTAGCGCCGGCCGCCGAGGCGTTTCCCCGCGCCCGCCATGAACTCCGCGTACACGCCCGCTTCGATCAGCTCCCGGCGCAGCTCGCCGATCCGATCCGCCGCCGCGGCGGTCAGCTCCACTCCGAGCATGGCCCCGGTACCGCGGACCTCGCTGAACACGTCCGGGTGGCGGCCCACCAAGGCGGCGTCCAGGTATTCGGCCAGGTTCCCGCCGACGTCGGCCGACCGTCGCAGCAGCCCTTCGGTCTCGATGTGTTCGATGCCGTCACGGATCACCGCGCAGTTCAGCGGCCGTAGATCGGAGGTGGTCACGGCGCCGGAGGAGCGGACGGCCAGATCCTTGCGGGCGATCACCATCGACGTGGACACCGCGCCCATGCCCAGGAATTTCCCGATGACGGTGATGTCGGTGGGCACCGGCCCGTCCGCGTCGCGCATGGCGAACCAGTCGCCGGTCTTGGCGAACGTCAGCACCTCGTCGGCCACGAGCAGCACGTCGTCGGCCGTGCAGCGCCGCGCGAGTTCGCGCAGGTAGCCGGGTGGAGGCAGGAGAATGCCCGCGTCTCCCTGGATCGGTTCGACCACTACGGCCAGCAGCCGGTCGGCGGACGCGGCGAAGTACTCCGCCAGGGCGTCGAGGTCGCCGAACGGGATGTGTTCGACCCGGACGCCGTACGAACCGGCGGGGTCCGGCGCGGGCAGTCCGGCCCGGTAGTACCTGCGGTTGAGCAGCTGCACCAGCCCACCGGTCCAGCCGTGCCAGGCACCCTGGAAGGCCAGGATGGTGTCGCGCCGCTCCTTGCCCGGGCGGTGGCGCAGCCGCCGGCCGTCGAACCGGGACTCCAGCACGAGCCGTAACGCCAACTCGTTTCCCTCCGAGCCGGAGTTGCGTCCGCTGACGTGGTACTGCCCCGCGGGGAAGTGAGCGGTCCACAGTCCGCCGGGGCCGAAGAGCCGGTCGAGGAGTTCCGCCCGTTCCAGCGAACCCAGTTCGTCGGTGACGTTGCCGACCCCGGTGCCGCGCGTCAGCGCCGCGCGTACGACGGGGTGGTCGCCGCCCAGGGTCGCGCTGGCGTAGCCGCCGCTGGCGTCCAGCAGCCGCAGCCGTCTGCCCCGGCCCGCCGGGCTCAGGTCGACCACCTCAAGCTCCAGGCCGCGCCCGCCCACACAGGCGAACGGCAGCCGCGCCGTCCCGTAGTGGTTCAGGTGCAGGTCCGTGCCGCGCGACAGCACTCCGGTCGGTTCCTCGGCGCGGTCGTCCCGGGCGACCGGGGCCGTACTCACGGGACGGCCGGGGGGTGTTCGGCCCCCGACAGCCGCTCGACCAGTGCGAGTACGTCGCCGAGGGTGGACAACTCCCCCGCGGCGACGGCCTCGTCGGGGATGTTGATGCCGAACGCCTCCTCGCACTGCACGCGCAGTTCCACGAATCCGAGGGAGTCCATGCCGTAGCTCTCGCGGAGGCTGTCGTCGAGCCGCATCTGATCGATCGGCACCTCCACCAGCACATCGGAGTGCAGAATGCGTTTGATGGTTTGCAAAGAGTTCACCAGGGTTTTCCCCTCAGCGTGGGTTCATCCAAAAGGCCACGGCCGGCGTCCGGCACATGGGAAAGGGAGATGAGATCGCGGCGAAAGTCGGGCCGGAGGTGAGCCGGCACCGATCGGAAACATGGCGGTGCCAGCCATTCACGCTCACCGAAGCTAGTTGAGGCTTTACCGCCTGTCAATGCGGTCCCCGATTTTGCTCGTTATCCACCTTCGAGCATCGACCTCATTGGGATTTTGCACATGAGTTCGGCGGCGTTTCGGCCACTCGCGTTCGGCGATGGATATACCTGTGGAACAGAATCCCTTGGACCACCGCCCACGCCCGCGGATCCAGCACGAAGAGCGTTTCTCGGAGCCGGTCGAGGCGCGTTTCAGAGCGATCGTTATGCACCTTTTTCGTTATTTGTCACACATTTCCACCTGGCGCAGACTGCGCTTGTAGTGATGAATCGCCCCGGACTAGACTCAAGTCGTCTATTTGCCTACCTGGTGGACGCCGAGTGCGGAACGAGTAGGCAACCGGGCGCCCCGGTGACAACACCGTCGGGTTTCGCGCCCGGAATCCCCTGCGATTCACCGCAAGCGCATTATGTGATTGCGCTGCCCAGTCCCTTCCTTTCCGGCCTTTCCGGTGGCCGAAGTCCGCCCGATGGCACGGCCACCGGCAGAAACTTTCGAAGGAACCGCGAAAAGTCATGAGTGTCACCCCGGACGCCTTGCGTGGCGTCACCCTGTTTGTCGGCGGCCCGATCCAGCACGCCCTGGTGCCCGGCGGAATGGCGACGCCGATCCGCGAATGCGTGAGCCTGACCATCGATCAGTCCCAACGGGCCGGCGCCACGGTGCTCTCCGCACACGTGGCAGAGCGGTTCGGCGCCGACACCGCTTCGTTCACCCCCGAAGAGGTGTCCGTACGCGACTACGCCTGGATGCGCGAGTGCGATGTGTTCGTGCCGGTCCTGCCGGTGCTCGACGGCACCCTGCTGCGCACGGACGGCACACACATCGAATTGGGGTGGGCCAGCGCGCTGGGCCGCCCCATCGTGGGCATCACCGACCAGCCCTTCGCCGAGTCGGCCAGCCACCTGCTCAAGGGGCTCGCCCAGGTCGCCGCCGCCACGTTCCTGTCCGCCGAGGAGATCGCCACCGAACCGGCGCTGCTGGTCGACGGCGTGCTCGCGGCGCTGGGCCGGACCAGGACGGCCGTCTGACATGGCGGCCACGACACATGTGCTGGGGATGGACCTGGCCAATCCGGTCGTGGTCGGTTCCGGCCTGCTCACCGACCAGGAACGCAACATCCGCAGACTGCTGAACTCCGGTGCGGGCGCGGTCATCACCAAAACCATCCACCCCAACCCGCCAACCGGCCTGGACGAGCGCATCGTCCGGCTGCCCACCGGAATGATCAACAGCACCACCTACTCCAAACGGTCCGTCGACCACTGGGTGGGCATCCTGCGCGACCTGGCACGGGACCGGCTGCCGGTCATCGCGTCGCTGCACGCCGACAGCCCCGCGGAACTGGCCGAGTTGGCGGCCCAGGTGGAGGCGGCGGGCTGCCGGGCACTGGAGCTCGGCATCTCCTGCCTCAATGAGACGGACGGCCTCGACGACACTCCCGAGCGGGTACACGCCTACACCGCGGCCGCCCGCGCCGCGACGCGGGTGCCGTTCTCGGTCAAACTGGCCAGCGGCGAGGGCCTCCACGCCCGGGCGTTCGCCGCCGCCCGGGCCGGCGCGGACGCGGTGACCATCAGCGACACCCTGCCCGCCGCCGCCGTACACCCGGAGTCCGGCGACCTCCGCCTCGGCGGAGTGTTCGGCTACTCCGGACCAGGCATCAAACCTCTCGTACTGGCCTCACTGTGGAAGCTGTGCAGAGCCGGGTTCCCGCTGCCCGTGCTGGGCTCCGGCGGCGTGCAATCGGGCCGGGACGTCCACGACTACCTGCGGGTCGGCGCGGTGGCGGCCCAGGTGTACACCGCGCTGCACACCGACATGAGCCCCACACTGGCCCGGATCGTGGCCGAGGCCACCGGGCTGCGCAACACCGACCACGGCTCCGAACCCTTCACCGGAGCCGACCGATCAGAGCAGGTGCGGTCATGACCCCCCGATCGGCCGGGCCGCACCTGTGCGACCTGAGCAGCGCCGAGATCCTGGCGGCCACCGCCGGGCAGACCCTGGCGTGGCCAGTGGGGTCCATCGAACAGCACGGTCCGCACCTGCCGCTGTCCGTGGACACCCTCCTGGCCGACGCCTTCGCCCAGCAGATCGCCTACGAGCTGAACGCCCTGACCCTGCCGGCGCAGTCCATCGCGGCGCGGTCGTTGCCGCAGAGCGGGGGCGGACTGGCCTTTCCCGGCACCGTCCACGTACGAGGTCAGTCCCTGCTGGCCTTCCTTGAGGACGCGCTGGAGTCGTTGTGCGCCCTGCCGTGGCGCCGATTGCTGATCGTCAACGGCCACTTCGAGAACGAGCCGTTCCTGTTCGAGGCCCTCGACGAGGTGGGGCGACGGCCAGCGGCCGCGGGCAAGGAGTTCATCGCACTGAGCTGGTGGAGCCTGGTCGACACGGACTGGCTGGCCGGGCGGGTGCCGCTCTTCCCGGGGTGGCACGCCGAGCACGCGGGGATCACCGAGACCAGCCTGATGCTCTACCTCCGTCCGGACCTGGTCTCGGCCGCGCGGCCCGACCACGCCGACCCACCCCGCCCGGGGATCTATCTGCACCCCGTCGACGTGAACCGCACGACCAACCAAGGTGTCCTGTCGAACACTTCGGACGCCACCGCAGCCCTGGGCAAGGACCTCTTCTGGCACGTGGTCTCGGCCGCTGTCGCCCTGGTCTCCGAGGGCAACGGACTGCTGCGCGAGGAGCAGACATGACCACACCCACCCTCTGCGTGAGCAACGCCGTCGACACCCTGCGCGACTTCGCGGTCCGCGCCGACGACGTCGACGCGTTGCTGTCGGAGTGCTACGCCCAGCAGGACCAGGCGCTGTTCTGGGGACCGCTGGACAAGATGCTCATCACCTACGAGCCGATCGGAGACCTGGACTGGCAGCGGAAGTTCCTGGAGATCGACGACGTGGTGAACCTCAGCCCGGCGGGCCGCACCGGCTCACTGTTCGCCGACACGCTCGCCGATCCCGGGCTGATGGCCGCCGTGGCCGCCCACGCGGGGCCGGGCCGCCGGCTCCGGCTGATCCCGCACACGACCACCACCGACCTGTGGCGGTTCACCGAGGTCCTGCGCACCCGGTACGGCGTGGCAGTCGAGTTGCCGGAGAGCCCGCCGCAACAGGGCTTGCGCGACCTGTTGGACACCAAGACCGGCCTGCGCGACCTGGCCACCGACCTCGGCATGACCGACGGGCCCTGCCGCATCCCGCCCGGTACGCACTGCTCCGGGAAGCACGAGGTGCCGGCGGCGGTGCGGAACATGCTCGCGACGGGCACGCCCTGCATCGTCAAGGCGGACCGCGGGGAGGCGAGCCTCGGTCTGCTGATCTTCCGGCCGGGCGACGACGACATCGCCGAACGCTTGGCCGCGAGCACGTTCTACGACGAAGATCCGGTGGTGGTCGAGGAGTTCCTCGACGGCGACATCGCCTTCCCGTCCGTGGAGTACATGGTGCCCGTGGACGCCCCGCCCCACCTGTGCTACACGACCGACATGCTGTTCGAGGGCGCCACCCACCTGCGCGGCAACGTCACCGCGCGGGAACTGCGTGACCGATGGTGGTACCGCCCGCTGACCGACGGCGGACTCCGGCTGGCCGAGGAGATGCAACGGCGCGGCTACCGCGGGCGCTTCGGCATCGACGCGATCGCCCGCGACGACGTCGTCTACATGCACGACCTCAACGCCCGTCGCACCGGGTCGAGCCATGTGCACGAATTCGGCGAGCACCTCATCGGCCCCGGCTACCTCGACACCCACGCGGTCGGCAACTACGACTTCTACGGACTGCCGGCCGGACTGGATCTGCCGGAAGTGCTGCGCCTGCTCGGACGGCTGGTGGCCTCGCCCCGGCACGCCGAACGGGGTGTGGTTCCCACCGAGCTGACGGATCTGCGAACTGGCAGACTGAGCTGCATGTTCTACGCCTCGAACCTGGCCGAGCTGGACGATCTGATCATCAGAGTCAGGACGGCTCTGGGCCCCGGCCGGTGACCAGCACGCTGCCTGTGGTCGGGGCCCGGCGCTGGCTGGTGCTGACCGTGGTGCTGTGGTGCTTCCTGCCCGCGGCCATTGACGTCACCATCCTCACCATCACCGTCCCGACCCTCGCCCACGAGCTGCACGCGACCCCGTCCGAAGTGCTGTGGACAGTGGACGTGTACTCGCTCCTGATGGTCGGACTGGTGCTGGTGAGCGGGCCGTTGGGCGACCGGATCGGACACCAGCGCCTGTTGCTGGCCGGGTTGGCGGTCTTCAGCGCGGCCTCGGCACTGTGCGCGATGGCATCGGGGCCGCTGACCCTGATCGGTGCCCGGGCGCTGCTGGCGGTCGGCGCTTCGATGATCATCCCGGCCACGCTGGCGCTCATCCGGCAGACGTTCGGCGACGGCCGCGACCACGCGGTGGCCATCGGGGCGTGGAGCGCGGTCGCCGCCGGAGCCTCGGCGCTGGGGCCGGTGGTGGGCGGCTTCCTGCTCCAGCATTTCTGGTGGGGTTCGATCTTCCTGGTCAACCTGCCGGTGGTGGCGCTGGCCATGCCCGCTGTGGCGCTGCTGCTGCGCAACAAGGTCGAGGCCGAGCGGCAACCCTGGGAGGCCACCTCGCCCGTCCTGTCGATCGTGGGGTTCCTGGGCAGTGCCTACGCCATCATCACCTTCACCCACGACGGCGTCGGACCGCTGGAGGTGGCACTGCCGGCCGTGATGGGCCTGACCGCACTGGTCCTGTTCGTACGACGGCAGCAGCGCGCGCCGCACCCGATGTTGGACCTGTCGCTGTTCCGGCTGCCCGGGCTGCGTGCCGGAGTGGTGGCCTCGGTGCTGCCGGTGCTGGTGATGGTCGGCTTCGAACTCCAACTGGTGCAGTACCTCCAGTTCGTCGAGGGACTGTCGGCGGAGGCCGCCGCCCTGTACCTGATCCCGATGCCGGTGGCCGCGATGGTGGCGGGCCCGGTGGGCGGAATGATCCTCTCGCGGGTGGGACAACCGCGTGCGGACGTGCCCGCCGGCCTGCTGCTCGCAGTGAGCGGGTACGTCCTGGTCGCTTCCGGCACGCTGGTCCCGCTCGGCCTGGCCCTGATCGGGTTCGGCCACGGGCTGGTCCAAATGGTCGCCTCGAACCTGATCATGGCCACCGCGCCGTCCTCCCAGGCGGGTGCGGCGGCAGGCATCGAGTCCGTCTCCTACGAGGCCGGTGCCGGCCTGGGAATCGCCATCTTCGGCACGGTCACCGCGGTGGCCTACCGCTCGCTTCTCCCCCCGGGCACGTCGACGTCCCCGCTGGAAGCGGGTAACTCCCCGGAAACGGCTCAGGCGTTCGCCGAGGCGTTCCACACCACCACATGGCTGGCCGCCGCCCTCACCCTGGCCACGATCTTCCTGGCCACCCCGAAATCACCAGCGACTCACGCTCCGCCCGGGGATCCCCAGTAAGTGCCAGCTGTTCGACCGGCGTTCTCGCCCCACGCGTGAAGTGACGAGCCGTCCGGTCCAAAGACCACCGGGCGGACCTCCTGAACCTGCCCCTCCCCCACCCCCAGGCCGAGATCGCATGCGCGGGAGAAGTGGAACCACGTCCAAACACCCAGGACGCGTGTCTTCGTACGTGGTTCCGCGTCAGGCCCCTCCCTCAGAATCCGCCGAACGACAACTGACTTCCGCAAAGCGACCCAACTGGCTTGGTACGGGGAGCGCCGTTCAGGTCTCGTCCACTGACGGCGGTTCGACGAAGGCGCCGGCGGCTGCGGCGAGGGCGGCGGTTCTGGCTGCCTGGCCGGGCAGTTGCGGATCGGCGGGTGTGCGCAGGAGCACCAGCTGGTGGTACAGCGGCGCGGTGGCGGCGATGAGCAGTCGCCGAGCGTCGGTTGGCGGTGGGAGCTCGCCGCGCCGGACGGCCCGGCCGACGATGATCTCGCAGCGGGCGTAGCGGTCCTCCCAGAGCCGCTGTTGGGCCTGGGCGGCTTTCTCGGAGCGGAACGAGGCGGCGATCAGCGCTACCACGATCGGTGGCCGTGCGGTCAGGGCTGCCTGGATCTCCTCGTTCAGTGCTGCCAGATCACCTTCCAGCGAGCCGGTGTCCGGTGGCTGCCAGTCGTCGTCGCTCGCCGCGTCGAGGACATCGGCGAGCAAGCCACCGACGTCCCCCCAGCGCCGGTACACCGTGGTGCGGTGCACACCTGCGCGGGCGGCGACGGCGTCGGTGGTGAGCCCGTCGTAACCGTGTTCGCCGAGCTCGGCACGGACCGCGTCGAGGACCTGCGTGCGGATACGGGCGGTGCGGCCTCCGGGGCGGCGCCGGGGCGGCGGCGGCCGGGTGCCTTCTGGTTCCGGGCCTGGTTCTGAGTCCGTGGAAGTCATCACTGCTAATCGTTTGCTCGGCGGGACGGCATTATGCCAACATCTTAAAGCAGCAACTGTCGCACTAGTGGAGTGATCGATGCTCTTCCGAAGCGCTCACCCGGCGCGAACGGCCCGATGACGGGGAGGTCGTCGTCCAGGCCACCGGTGGCGTCGGCCAACTGGCCCAAAACGCACGGATGGAGCCGCCGGCCACCGTCCAGCAGGTCATCGACCGGACCCTGAGTGAAGTGCCTGCCGCCGAGCAGCGTACGCCGAGGCCCTCCAGCCCCACAGACATCCCCACAGACATCCCCACAGACATGCCTACAGACATGCCTACAGACATCCCTACAGAAAGGAAGCAATTCGTGACCCCGCCTGTTCCCGCCGACCCGACCGTGGTGCATCCGATGCCCGAGCAGCCGCGGATGGTGCTGCTGAAGCCGCTGATCACCTCGCCGCTGATCGAGGTCGGGGAGTTCTCCTACTACGACGATCCCGATGACCCGACCGCGTTCGAGACCCGCAACGTGCTGTACCACTACGGGCCGGAGAAGCTGGTCATCGGGAAGTTCTGCGCGCTGGGCGAGGGTGTGCGGTTCATCATGAACGGCGCCAACCACCGTATGGACGGCCCCTCGACGTTCCCGTTCCCCATCATGGGCGGTTCCTGGTCCGAGCACTTCGACCTCATCACCGGCCTGACCAGACGCGGCGACACCGTGGTGGGCCATGACGTCTGGTTCGGCTACCGGTCCATGGTGATGCCCGGCGTCCGCATCGGCCACGGAGCGATCATCGCTTCCGGCTCCGTCGTCGTCGACGACGTCCCCGACTACGGCATCGTCGGCGGCAACCCCGCCCGTCTCATCCGCCGCCGCTACAGCGACGCCGACATCAACCGCCTCCTGACCCTGGCCTGGTGGGACTGGCCGCTCCAGCACCTCACCGAAAACGTCCGCACCATCATGTCCGGCAGCATCGACGACCTGGAGAACGCGGCGCCCGCGCTCCCGCAACAGTGATCTACTCGCGCGCCAGCACGTCACCGCTCCCAAGTTCACCTCAGAGTCCCGGAGTTGGGGAATCAAGTCATCAGCATGCCGACTTCGTCCCACGACAACCCGTTCGCCGAGTGGCTTCGCACCCACGCCGTCCCCCTCACCCACCTCGACCCTGAGGCATCACTCGACGACCTGGAGCCGCTGCGCGCCACCACCGGACACACCGCGGACATGCCCCGCGACGAGAACACGCGCTTCGGCTTCACCATCGACGCCACCGCGCTGGAGCCGGCCGAGCCGGGAAGCGTCGAAGCCGCCTTCTCCGACGCCGAACTCGGGCTCAGCATTGCCGATTTCCACCAGGCGCACCCACCGGCGTGCGGAAACGCCGACCTCGCCCCGGGCCCCGACCGCATCCGGATCCAAAGCGCCTACCTCCACACCCCCGTCCTCGAAGCGTTCGACGCCATCCTCCACACCCCGACCTCCACCGTCGCCGACAACCTCGACGACATGTGAGACGCGCTGGGACCGCGGCCCGCGGTCCCTCGCTCTACCGCCCGCGTTGGCTGGGGCGACCGAGGTGACTGGGGTGGCCGAGGTGACTGGAGTGTCCCCCACACGGAAATCGCCCGGTGCCACCTCCGCCGAATGACCGGAGCTCACACCCGCTCCTCCCGCAACTCCCCCGTACCCGCGCATCGTTCGGGAGCCCCGAGGATCGCCTGCAGCAGGCCGGGAAAGCGGCGTTCCATGTCCGCGCGGCGGACGCGGACCACCCGCTTACGGCCGTCGACGACCGTCCTCGTCAGGCCCGCCTCACGCAGGACCCGGTAGTGGTGGGAGACGGTCGGGTTGCTCAGACCCAGGTCCGCCCGCGCCACCAGGATCGCGCAGTCGATCGGGTCGATGGCCTCGTAGAGCGCCCGCATCAACGTGCGCCTCCCCGGATCGGCGAGCGCGCTCAGGATGACCGTCAGGTCGAACGAGTCGACGGACGGTTCGGGCAGTGTGCGTGGCATCCGCAGACCCTCCACTCTTTGATAGTCATCGAATCGTAGACTAGCCTCCACGATATGACGATTCCACAATCATCGAATTCATCGCCGACCTGGCGGTTAGTCATCCTTGCCGTCGGCACGTTCGTACTCGGCGTCGACGGATTCGTGCTGCCGGGGCTACTCCCCGACATCTCCCAGGACTTGGCGGTGAGCACGTCCGCCGCGGGTCAGCTCACCACCGCCTTCGCCGTCGCCTACGCGATCGGCTCGCCCGTCATCGCCACACTGACGGGCCGGCTGGATCGGCGCGTCGTCATCGGCGCGGGCATGATCGCCTTCCTCGTCGGCATGGTGCTCCAGGCCGCGGGGCCGACCTACGCGGTCGTGCTGGTGGGCCGGGTCGTCGCGGCGCTGGGCGCAGCGGCGTTCCAGGCCAACGCCTTTGCCGTTGCCGGGGTGTTGGCCCCGCCCGAGCAGCGGGCCCGGGCCTTCGCGGTGATCGGTGCGGGGCCCAGCCTCGCCGCGGTTCTCGGCGTGCCCTTCGGGCTGCTGATCGGCCAACTGTGGGGCTGGCGCGGCACCCTGTGGACGATCGTCGTGCTGGCCGCGGTGGCTGCGGTGCTCGCGGGCATCGCGATGCCGTCGATGACGCTTCCCACGACGACGATGCGGGAGAGGGTCGCAGTGCTCGTCAACCCGCGCATCCTCATCCTGCTCGCAGTGAGCGCCCTGGTGCTCGCGCCGACGTTCCTGATCTCCTCCTACACCGCGGCCATCGTCGGGACGAGCACCTCGGGCAGCAGCAACGCGATCCTGGCGGCGCTCCTGGTCTACGGTGCGGGCTTCTTCCTGGGCAACCGGCTGATCGGCACGTTCGCGGACCGGTTCGCCTCGCTGACCGTACTCACCACCGGACTGGGCATCGTCACCGCCGGATCGGCCCTGCTGGCCGTGGTCCAGCACTGGTTCGCGCCCACCCTGGTGGCACTGTTCATCCTCGGTCTGATGGGGTCCGCGCTGTTCATCCCCCAGCAGAGCCGGGTGTTCGTCGCGGGTGGCGACGCGGCCACCGTCGCACTGAGCCTCAACGGGTCGATGAACTACGTCGGCACCGCGCTCGGCGCCGGCATCGGCGGCGCGGTGCTCTCCGTCGGCGGGGCGCTCTGGCTGGCGCCGGCCTCCGCCGTTCTCGCCACCCTGGTGGCGGGCTTCGCACTGCTCACCGCACCCGAGCGCAGGACGACGAAGGAGACGGCGCCCGTCCAGACCCGACAACCCGAGCCCACCCCGAACGAGGCATAACGCCCGGCACAGGCCACCTCGTGCGTCGACCGGGGCCTGGCGGAGCTCGGTGACCGGCCGCACCCCCGCGACGTCCTACGGTGATGCTCACCGAGATGCTCCCGTTGCATCCGGACGCCCGCGCGACCAGCCGGATGAGCGCCGCCTACGTCCTGGAGGCCCTGCTCGACGAGCACATCCACGCGCGGGCGCGGCACGGGATCACCCAAGGACGCGCTGTCGTCGAGCAGTTGGTGCGCCGGGCAATCGCCGAGGGGCACATCCCACCGGACCGCGACCCGGTGGCCGAGACCAACCTGCTCCTCGCCCTCACCGGCTTCACCACCCTCATCGAACTGGACGTGGTCGACCCCCAGGACACCCTCATCGCCATCGATCTCCACCTGGACCGGCTGTTCACCGACAGCTCCGCCCGATGACCTCGCGTCCCCGTGGCGGGAGCGGCCACGGGCAACTGCTTGACTGATGTCCATGACCTCACCCAGTTTCGAGACCGCGAAGCCCGACCAGATCAGCTATCTCGACCGGCTCGCCGCCAGCGATCTCGGCCGCTCTTACAAGCAGCGCATGCTCGACGAGTTGGCGGTCCGTGCCGGCCAGACGGTACTGGACCTCGGGTGTGGTCCCGGTACCGATCTCGGGGCCCTCGCCGAGGCGACCACCGCGACGGGCGCCGTGCTCGGTTTCGACCGCGACCAGGCCATGGTCGACGCGGCCCGGGCACGCACCGCCGACCAGCCCGTGGTGGACGTCCGGCTGGGCGACATCCACAACCTGGCACTGCCCGACCAGTCCGCTGACCGGGCACGCACCGACCGGGTGCTTCAGCACGTCACCGATCCCGGCCTGGCACTCGCCGAGATCCGTCGGGTCCTGCGGCCGGGCGGGCGCCTCGTCATGGGCGAGCCCGACTGGGAAACCCTGACCGTCGACCACCCCGACGGGGCCCTGACGCATGCCTACACCCGCCACGTCGCCGACGAGGTGGTACGCAATGCGGGGATCGGCAGGCAGCTTGCCCGCCTGGCGACCGGAGCCGGATTCGCGGTGCCTGCGGTCATTCCCCTCACGTCGGTCTTCCGTGACGTCCGGGTCGCCGACCAGGTCCTCGGCCTGGAACGCACCACACGCCGCGCGGTCACCGCCGGCTACTTCACCGAGGAAGCGGCAGAACGCTGGTTGGCCCACCTCACCCAGGGGCCGTTCCTCGCCGCGGTGACGTTCTACCTCGTCGTGGCCGAGGCGTGAACGCCCCTACCGCGTCGGCCTCACCCCGCTGCGCTCCGTGCGCGGGGTGAGCGAGGGCGCATCCAGCCCGAAGAACGTCGCCGTGTAGCAGCTGGAGCAGAGGGAGTTGAGCTGGTAGGTGCCGGTGGTCCCGCACCAGTCGGTCTCGGATGTGGCGCCGGGCCCCATTGCGCCGCCGTGCGGGTGGGGGCGGTGGCGGGAGCGCTACGAGGCGGTCCCGACGGCATACGGTTCCCACGGCGACCTCGGTATGGCGGTCACTCCCACTCCCGCGCACCGGAAAGTGTGCTGCGCTCCCATGTGCCGAGGACCGTGTCGTTCCTATCGTTTCGGTCATGCAGAGCAGCCACAGCCCCGATGAAGGGCCGTACGCGGCGGACGATCCGCGCGATGTCGTCGATCAAGTAGCGGTCGGTGCCCGGTTCCTGGCCGGCCGGACCGCCATGGTCACCGGAGCGGCCAGCGGCATCGGGCGGGCCTGTGCGGTGGCACTCTCGGCCGCGGGAGCCCACGTCCGCGTGGTGGACCGTACCGAGGAGGCGGCCGAACGGCTCGCCGAGGCGATCGGTGGCACCGCCCACATCGTCGACCTGTCCGTTCCGGACGCGGTGGACACGCTCCCCGATGACGCCGACGTGGTGGTCAACAACGCCGGTCTGCAACACGTGGCCGCCATCCACGAATTCCCGCCGGACCGCTTCGGTCTGATGCAACGGGTCATGGTGGAGGCCCCCTTCCGCATCCTGCGCCGCACCCTGCCGCAGATGTACGGGCGCGCATGGGGACGGGTGATCAACATCTCCTCCGTCCACGGATTGCGCGCCAGTCCCTACAAGTCGGCCTACGTGGCGGCCAAGCACGCGCTGGAGGGCCTGAGCAAGGTCGTCGCCCTCGAAGGCGCCGAGCACGGGGTGACCAGCAACTGCATCAATCCGGGCTATGTGCGTACCCCGTTGGTCGAGCAGCAGATCGCCACCCAGGCCCGCGCCCACGGGATCCCCGAGGACGAGGTGGTGGCACGCGTGATGCTGGACCGCACGGCGATCAAGCGCCTGATCGAGCCCGACGAAGTGGCGCGGGCCGTGCTGTGGCTGTGCTCCCCGCAGGCCGGCTGCATCACCGGCACGTCCCTCCCCCTCGACGGGGGTTGGACCGCCCGCTGACCCTTGGCAAGTCTTCGACCGCGCCGACGGCAGCGTGCTACGCGACTGGTTGCTGACGCGCCTGGAGATCACCAACGACCCCCGCACGGAACGCCGTTGGGACCCCTCGCCGCCCCCAGGGCGACGCGGCGGCGCGCCGGCACGGACCGCCACCGCCGCCGGGCGGACGACGAGCCGGCCCCAGCGAACGGAAAAGCCAGGTGACCGTGGCCAGGCAGAGCCCGGCCACGGTCACCTGGGAAATGCTCCAGCGCAGGCACCCGCAGTGATCCACGGGGCGAACGCTGCCCGATGCCGACTAGGTCGCAGAGGTGCGACGGCCACCTCGGCGGTCGGAGCCCCGGCCACCGGCGCCGTTGCCGGCAGCGCCGCCCGTGGCCCCGCCGGCTGCCGTACGGCGGCCGGATCGGCGGACACCCTTGCCGGCGGCGGCGCCGGCCGCCGCCCCGGCCGCGGCCCGACGGTCGGAGCCCCGGCCGCCCGCGCCGACGGCACCTCCGGTGGACCCGCCTGCTCCCGCCCGGCGGGAAGAGCTGCGCCCGCCGGTGGCGGAAGCGCCACCGGCCGGCGCCGCCCCGGCCGCGGTACGGCGGTCCGAACTCCGGCCCCCCGTCCCGGCGGGGGCAGCCTTCGCCGCTCCGGCCCCGCCACCGCTCCGGCGTCGGCGGCCGGACCGCCCACCGCCCTCGGTGCCGGGCTTCCGCTCCGAGCGGGACGCCGGTGTCGCCGGCTGGGGGACCTCGATGGTGACGGCCACGCCGGACGGCTCGCGGGCACCGGTGATGGTGGACAGTTCCGCGTCGCTCGACGTGATGCGGGCCGTCCGGGGACGGATGCCCGCGGCCGACATCAGCTGGGTGACGTCCCGCTTCTGGTTGGGCAGGACCAGCGTGACCACACTGCCGGAACCGCCGGCGCGGGCCGTACGCCCTCCCCGGTGGAGGTAGTCCTTGTGGTCGGTGGGGGGATCGACGTTGACGACGAGGTCGAGATCGTCGACGTGGATGCCCCGGGCCGCGACGTTGGTCGCCACCAACGCGGTGACCTGGCCGTTCTTGAACTGTTCCAGGGTGCGGTTGCGCTGCGGCTGGGAACGACCGCCGTGCAGTGCCGCCGCTCGCACACCGACGGCCAGGAGCCGCTTGGCGAGCCGGTCGGCGGACCTCTTGGTGTCGAGGAAGAGGATGACCCGACCGTCACGGGCCGCGATGCGCGTGGTGACGGCCTTCTTGTCGGTCTCGTCCAGGATGTGCAGCACGTGGTGCTCCATGGTGGTCACCGCTCCCGCGGACGGGTCCACGGAATGCACCACGGGGTCCGTCAGAAACCGCTGCACCAGGCGGTCGATGTTGCGGTCCAGCGTGGCCGAGAAGAGCATGCGCTGACCGTCCGGCCGCACGTTCTCGATCACCTTGGTGATCTGCGGCAGGAAGCCCATGTCGGTCATCTGGTCGGCTTCGTCCAGCACCGTGATGCGTACGCCGTCGAGCCGGCAGTCCCCGCGTTCCACGAGGTCATTGAGCCGGCCGGGAGTCGCCACGAGCACCTCGACACCGCGTCGGAGCGCACCGGCCTGCTTCATGATCGACAGCCCGCCGACCACAGTGGTCAGCCGGAGGTTCACCGCCGTCGCATAGGGCGTCAACGCGTCCGCCACCTGCTGGGCGAGTTCACGGGTGGGCACCAGCACGAGGGCGAGCGGAGCCTTGGGCTCCGCACGCAGTCCGGCCGTACGGGCCAGGAGCGCCAGTCCGAACGCGAGGGTCTTGCCGGAACCGGTGCGTCCCCGTCCCAGCAGGTCACGACCGGCGAGCGAGTTGGGCAGCGTAGCGGCCTGGATGGGGAAGGGAGTGGTCACTCCTTGTGCGGTGAGGGTCTTCAGCAACCCCGCAGGCATGTCCAGACCGGCGAAGTCCTCGACGGCGGGAAGTGCGGGTGTCGTGCTTTCCGGTAGCCGGAATTCCCTCGGCGACGACGCGGACGGCGAGGGCGACGAGGCGCGCCGGTTCGACTTCTGGGACCTGCGGGACATGCAGTTATTTGCCTTCCTGGAAACAGCACAAACCGGGGTCCGCACCATGCGGTGCGGACCCCGGTAAGCGGATACGCGTCCGGCGATTACGCGGGGACGATGTTCTCCGCCTGCGGGCCCTTCTGGCCCTGCGTCACGTCGAAGGAGACCCGCTGGCCCTCCTGGAGCTCACGGAAGCCCTGGGACTGGATGTTCGAGTAGTGGGCGAAGACGTCGGGGCCGCCGCCATCCTGCTGGATGAAGCCGAAACCCTTTTCGGCGTTGAACCACTTCACGGTTCCCTGTGCCATGACCATTCTCCTTCTGGTAGGCAGAGGCCCCATCCGGAGAGTCCGGAAAACAAATAATGCGCCTGAGGAGGAACATTCCCGTCAGGCGCACATAGGTTCATGGGTACCACAACTGCAACACGGAAACCGTAGCACAGCTCGGCGGTCGTGGTGAAACCACGATCGTGATCTGCGCCTCGCCACAGCCCTCGCACCCGCCCTGGGGCCCGAACCACCCATCAGCCGCCCCGAAATGTGACCGAGTGGCCTCAGTCAGTGACCGGTGGTGACCGTTCGGCCTGTGACTGTGCGGAGAGCGGCGACCGCGTCCCCAGTCACCCAAGAACTGTGACGCAATCCGGGAGCGGGGCTCCGCACGTCGGCTGCGGAGGGTCCAGCGCCCTCCGACCGCAGCCAGGCAGATCAAGGAGATCAGGCAGACCGAGCAGACCAGGCAGGAGCCGACGTTCATCGGTGCCTGGAACGAGCCGTTCCAGGCACCGATGAGCGGACGTGAGGCCGAAGAGGCATCGCTTGGCAGGGACAGGTCCGCCCCCGGAAGTCGAGGGCTTCCGGGGGCGGACCTGCTCACCTGCCGGCGGCTACGACGTCGGGTCGGTCGACTCCAGCAGGTCGGTTTCAGCAGGTCCGCTGAGGTGTTCGGTGCGGGTGCCGGTGGAGGGTGCGACGACGACGTAGCCCTGGCCCGGGGCTGCGCGGAAGCCGGTCTGTCGGCCCGCCAGGTAATCGGTGACGGGTGTTCTGAGGTGGTAGAGGAGGGTGGAGGAGGGGACGTCGAAGATGGCCGGGGAGTCGATGAAGAGCGGGGCCTCGGCGGTGACGTAGTGGAGGCCGGCGGTCAAGTGGGCCTCGGTGGTGGGCATGCCTGTGGCGGCGTGTGACTGGGTGCGGTGGTGGGCCACCTGACGCACCATGCGGTCGCAGGCCGCGTACAAGTCGCGGTCGGTGTCGAGGGCTTGCTCGATCCGGTGGCGGACGGACTGGTATGCCGGGAGGGTCGTGACCTCGGACAGGGCCCGGACCCGGAAACGTTTCGCCTCGGGGCCGAGCCGTTCCAGGGAACGCCGGATCCGGCGGCGGACGTCCTTGAGCGTGCCGCGGACCGAACGGGCGGCGCGCTCGGGGGTGTGGCCGTCCGCGACCAGCATCTCGTCCATGTGCATGTCGACGTAGACCACGTCGATTTCGGTGAAGTGTTCGCCCGCCCAGCACAGCAGCGCGGTCAGGCGGTCCTGGTTGAAGTAGCTGTTTCCCCCGCTGATCCCAATGAGCGCGTGATCACCGCGCTTCCAGATGAGCCGGCAGTCCTCGCTGAGCGGTTCCGCGCGCAGGGTGCTGGCGCCTGCCAGTAATTCGGGTTCCATGCCGTGTGTTCCTGGTCTCTTCGGGCCCGCTCAGGCGGGCTTCTCTGTGCCTTGGAGCGCTACGGCCATCTGTAGGCAGGCCTCGTCCAGGAGTCCGGCGAGGTCAACGTCGTCGCCTCCCATGGGGGCGAACATGAAGTCGTCCAGGCGGACGCGTACGGCGGCCAGTTCGGGGCTGACCGGGCCGTCTTCTTCCAGGATGTGCAGCACCCGGCGGGCGGCGTCGGTGCAGCGGAACGCGCCGTAGTCCGGCGGCTCGTCCAGCAGTCCGCGGCCGCTGCTCAGCAGATAGACCGCCAACAGGGCGAGTTCCTCACGCAGCCTGTCCTGCGGCGTCCTGGTGTCCCCAGATGTCATAGCTGATCACCTCGCTCTTGTCTCGGCGTTGGGAGGGCGTGGTCTGGTGCGCGGGATGACCGATGGGGACCGTCAGCAACGGTTCGATGAAGGGCGGGAGGCCCAGCAGCAGGCGGACCGCGTCCTCGCGGAAGCTGCCGACCGGGCAGCCGCCGAGGTTCAGCGCGTGGGCGGAGAGCAGCAGGTTCTCCACCGCCATCGCCACGCAGAGCTTGGCGGTCTCGTAGATCTTCTGCGAGACCTCGGCGGAGACCCCGGTCATCCGGCGCTTGTCGACGCAGGCGACGACGATCAGGGCGGGGCTGCCGATGATGCCCGGGGCGAACGCCCGCAGCCGCCGGACCCGCGCGGGGTCGCGTACCACGACGAAGGACCAGGCTTGTTTGTTGGACGCGGTCGGGGCCGCCAGCATGCCGGTGAGCATCTGCTCGACCAGGGCGTCGTCGACGGGTTTTGCCGCGTAATTGCGCAACACGGTGCGCGAGCACATGACTCGCAGGATCTCCGGGAGGGTTCCCGGAGAATCGCCGGCAGACATGTCTTTCCCTTCTCTCACTGGTTGTCCCGGCCTGTTGGGCCGGCGGTGGGATACGCCGTACGGGGTGGTGTCGTGCGTGTCGCGGTGAGGATGAGGAACGTTCTCGGTTCCGCCAGGCAGCGAAGCGTCGTACCGGCCTCGGCGAGGGCGGCGGCGAGGGCATCGGGGTGGTGGCTCCGTATGCCGAGGCGCTCGTCGATCGCGGTGGGGAAATGCCGGTGGACGGGGTCCGGTGCGGACCGGAGGGTCAGTGCGGCGAGGGTGCCGCCGGGGCGCGGGCGCCGATGCACCTCGTGGGGTGGGGCGGCGCGGTGCTGTCGCCCTTGAGCGCCGTCGGGGGTGGGGGCGGTTCGTGGCCGCCGAGTCCGGCGGTCAGCGCGCCGCGCATCGTGGCACCGGCGTGGGCGAGCAGGGGGCGGGTGTCCTTGTTCCAGAAGCTCGTGACGGTGACGTCGTCGAGCCGGGCGGCCGGCTGTCGCGCCCCGGTGGCGGGGCGCTCGGCCAGGTGAGGCGTCGCCTTGCGCTCCCGTGCCGCTGCGTGCGCGGTCCGCCTGCCCGCCGCCCGTACGGACCGTGCCGGACGTCCGAACGCGTCCTGGAGCCCGGCCTCGCGAGCATGACGGAACGCTGCGGACTCCGGGGCGCCTTCACCCTGGGATTCCCGCACGTCTCTCCGTCTCCCCACAGTCCCCACATCCCCCGTCCCCCATCCCCCATTCCGCATCGTCCGGACAGTCCGGTCGACACCCGTTGATCGTGGTGGGCCGGACTTGAAGATCGGCTGGGTTTGGACTGAGTGTGGGCCGTGTTTCGGCTGTGCCGGGGCGGGTGGTGGTCAGCAGGTGAGCCGTCCCTGCCTGGTCTCCCGCGGCCCGCGCAGCGCACGGGACGTGGGGGAGGGAGCCGGGCGCGGTCGTTCTACGACCCGCGGGGAGAGTGGGAAGTGCTGGGGTGAATCCCGGCATCGTCGATTCGGTTCCTGCCGGCCCCGGAAGGCCGTTGACGTGACGTCTGCGATTCTCGTGCCGGCCGTTTGAGACCGGGCACAATCCGGGGTGGATTCCCGCCGCGTCCCGGTCCCTGTATCCCGGTCCGATGGGCTCATGGACTTCGGGGTCGGGCACGGCTGACCTATGTCCTCATAACGCAGCCGGGGCGAATTCTCGCGCCAGGGGGATGTGCCGGGAAGGCGGATAGTGACGACCGCGATTACCCGTCGGCCGCCGTTCAGGGAGAGTTTGCGGAACTCGCGGTGGGAGGGGAAACGGCAAATCGCTCCATGCGCGGGCGGCGGCCACGTCTATGGCGTGGTCGGGTCGGCTCTGAATGTAGGTCAAGCCCGGGCACGGTCTGATACCGGGTGCCGGGCCGCGTCCCGGCGGTCGGCGAGCGGGCCGCCTCGGTATCCGTCGCGTACGTCGCGCCTGCCGGCGGCACCGGCGAAAAACCGACCCGCGGGGCCGGAAAGCGTCGGATAGCAGCCATGTCGGCCGCCCCGGGGAAAATGTCCGGCGGAATACTTCCCGGTGAATACCGAGTCCACGAGCTCGACGACATGGCAGGTCCGATCTGCGTTGAGCCCGTACGGACGCCGGCCGTTGACCCTCTCAACCGCAGGCGAAGTCAAGCGCAATTCGGTAAAGCGTAGGCAAAGAACCGCTGCAACACTTGACTCCGCCATGTCACAATGAGCAACAATGTGCAATCAACACCTATGGGGACATTCTTCTCTTGAGCGGGGGAGTAAATGAAATTCTCTATTCTGGGTCCGGTGCGCGTCTCTTCTGATCTGATCGAGATGAAGCCGCCAGCACACAAGGTAAGGCAGATCCTTGCACTCCTTCTCCTGAATGAATCACGCTACATTTCCATTCCTTCCCTCACCTGCGAACTGTGGTCTTATGAACCGCCGAAAAGTGCGGTCGCCACTGCACAGACCTACATCGTGCAATTACGTAAATTATTAGCAGCCGGCCTTGGTATTTCCTCCACCGAGGTGAGCAAGAAAGTCCTGGAGACCAGCGGGACCAGCTACCGCTTGGAGATTCCGGAAGGCTCCCTGGATCTACACGAATACCGGCTTTCACTGGCCCGGGCCGAGGCCGCCGTCACGGCCGGAATGGACCAGAGAGCGGTGGAATTCTGGGAACACGCGGAAAGGCTCTGGCGCGGCGACGCGATCGGCGATGTGGAACACGGCCCACTACTGCGGGCGGAGGCGGCGTCCCTGCGCCAGTCGCGCCTGTCGGCCGGGGAACGCCGGATCGACGCCCAACTGCGCCTCGGTCTCCACCACTCCTCACTGGCCGAACTCGCCGGCCTGGTCCAGGCCCACCCGTTCGAGGAGGGGCTGCATGCGAAGTTCATGCTGGCCCTCTACCGCAGCGGCCACCGGGGCCGTGCGTTGCAGGTCTACCACGACCTGCGCAAGTCCATGGTCTGCGAACTGGGCGTGGAGCCCTCCCCCTCGGTGCAGCGGCTCCTACAGGAGATCCTCGCCAGCGACATCTCGCTGGAACTGACGCCCTGACCGCGGGCGCCGCGCCGCTGGAGCGGTTCGGTGCTGCGGGGTGCCCGGGATCGCGGGTAGGCGGCCGGGGTCGGGACGGAGCGGGGCGGTCACGGGCCGGGTACCGCCAGGACCTCGGTGGTGGCGCCCGCGGCGAGACCGCCCGGCGGGACCACCGCGAGGCCGTCGGCAAGTGCCAGTCCCCGCAACATGGCCGGGCCGTCGAAGGCGATCGGCTCTGCCGCGCCCTCGGCGAGCCGCACCGGCAGCAGCCGCGTGTCGCCGGGGTGCCCCGGCAGGGCGGCAGCGGCGACGCGGCGCACCGTCCGGTCGCGGTGTCCCCCCAGGCTCCGCAGTAGCGGTGTCGCCAGGGTCACGGCGCCGGCCACGGCGGCCAGCGGGTTGCCGGGCAACCCCACCAGGAGCCTGGGCCGGTCGTCGGCCGCGGGCGGCAGTTCGGCGAGCAGCATGGGGTGGCCTGGGCGTACCGCGACGGAGTCGACCAGGAGACGGGCGCCCGTCTCGGCGAGCGCCGTGTGCAGGAAGTCCACGGGCCCCGCGGCGGTGCTGCCGGTCGTGACCACGACATCGGCGGGGGAACGGCGCATCGCGGCACACAGCGGCCCGAGTTCGTCGGCCACCCGGCGCGCGCCGATCACTTCGGCGCCGCCACGGTGCAGCCAGGGTGCGAGCAGCGGGCCCAGGGCGTCGCGCACCCGCCCCTCCCGTGGCACGCCGTGGTCCAGCAACTCGTCGCCGAGGAGCAGGAGTTCCACGGTCGGGCGCCGGTGCACCGCCAGTCGGTCGTACCCGGCGGCCGCCGCCAGGCCCAGCACGGCCGGCGTGACCGTCGTACCCGCCGGAAGGAGCGGTTCACCGGTACGGCACTCCTGGCCGCGCGGCCGGATGTCGCGCCCCGGTGCCAGCGGGCCCGGCGAGCGGTGGTGCAGCACGTCGTCCGGTACGTCGTCCGGTGTCTCGGACTCCCCGTGCTCGCGGCGGAGTACGGCGGTCGCGCCGGGCGGCAGCATGGCTCCGGTGGCGAGGGGAACGGCGGTACCGGGGAGCAGCGGTGCGGGCTGCTCCCCGGCCAGTACGCCGCCGCCGCGCAGCCGCCACGGCCCCGGTCCGGCCACGGCCCAGCCGTCCATCGCGGAGGTGTCGAACGGCGGCAGGTCGGTGCGGGCCGTCAACGGTTCGGCCAGGGCGTGGCCGAGGGCCTCGGGGAGTCCGCGGTGGATCTTCGCGAGCGGCCGTCCGGCGCTGTTCCGCGCGACCGTCCGCGCCTGCTCCCACGGCATGGCCGGCGCCGGACCGGCCGGTCCGCGCGGGGGGCCGTCGAGGGGTGTGACGTCGGCGATCCGTGTCCGCACTGCATTCACCTCTCGCGCAGTTGGGGTTCCGGGCGCCCCGCCGCGTGCGGCAGATGCGCCGGCGCGGCCGCGGCACTGTCCGGGGTCGTGGGGCGGCTCCGGTCGTGGCGACCCGCAGGTCGATGGTCGGGGGTCGTGGCGCGGCGTGCGGTGTCCGCGATTCCGCAGGTCGCGCGGACCGGCCTCCGCCGTCCCGAGCGGCATTCCCGCAAGCACCACATTCCATTCGGGCCCCATCATCGGCGCATTCGGCGACGGAAGTCAAAAGGAATTTCCAGATCCCTCGATAAACGAAATATTTCGCGCCATGGACCGGCGAAACTTCCGAGGGCTTGATAGGCGCCATTTATCACCCCAGAAGAAGTGCCTCTTTGACTTTCTTCGGCGAGCGAATGGAGACTGTCCCGGCGGTGGTACGTAACTCGTCCCGGGCCCGGGAATTCAGGCGCCGACGACGTTCTCCGCCGACCAGGGCGCACCGTGTGCGCGGAAGCATCAGGAGGGGGCTGAGCAGGCCATGAGCACCATCGAGGACCCGGCCGAGGACCCGATCGACGACTTGTCGGTGACCCCGCCCAAGACATGGGCCACCGGTGTGCCCGCGGTCACCCACGCGCTTGAATACTCGCTTTCCCAAACGTCGGTGCGGCGGACGGCGCTGACCCTCCTGAACATCAATCAAGCCAAAGGCTTCGACTGCCCCGGCTGTGCCTGGCCGGAGCCCGCACCGGGAAAGCGGAGCCTCAACGAATACTGTGAGAACGGCGCCAAGCACATCAACGACGAGGCGACGTCGCGGCGCGTCACCGCCGATTTCTTCCGCGCGCACTCCGTCGCCGATTTGGGCCGTAGGTCCGATTACTGGCTCAACCAACAGGGCCGGCTGACCGAACCCATGGTCAAGCTCCCCGGCGCGAACCATTACGAGCCGATCGGCTGGGACGAGGCACTCGACCTGCTCGCCCAGGAGCTCCGGGCGCTGGACTCCCCCGACGAGGCGCTGTTCTACACCTCCGGGCGGCTCAACAACGAGGCCGCCTTCCTCCTCCAGCTGTTCGCCCGCGCCTACGGCACCAACAACCTGCCCGACTGTTCCAACATGTGCCACGAGTCCAGCGGGTGCGCGCTTCAGGAGACGCTGGGCATCGGCAAGGGCAGCGTCACGCTGGACGACATCCACCACGCCGACCTGATCTTCGTCGTGGGGCAGAATCCCGGCACCAACCACCCCCGGATGCTCTCCGCCCTGGAGGAGACCAAGCGCAACGGTGGGAAGGTCATCGCGGTCAACACGCTTCCCGAGGCCGGCCTGATCCGCTTCAAGCACCCGCAGAAGGCGCGCGGCGTGGTCGGCCGCGGCACGCCGATCGCCGACCAGTTCCTGCACATCCGCGCCGGTGGCGACCTCGCCCTGTTCCAGGCTCTCAACCGGCTGCTGCTGGAAGCCGAGGAGGCCGCGCCGGGCACCGTACTCGACCACGATTTCGTCCGGACCCACTCCACCGGCTTCGCCGAATTCGCCGAACACGCCCGGAAGATCTCCTGGGACGACGTCCTCGCCGCCACCGGACTGCCCCGTGAAGAGATCGAGCGGGTGCACGAACAGGTCCTGGCGAGCAAGGGGATCATCGTCTGCTGGGCGATGGGGCTGACCCAGCACAAGCACGGTGTGCCCTCCATCCGGGAGATCGTCAACTTCCTGATGCTGCGCGGGAACATAGGCAGGCCCGGGGCGGGCGTGTGCCCGGTGCGCGGCCACAGCAACGTGCAGGGCGACCGCACCATGGGCGTGTGGGAACGGATGCCGCAGAAGTTCCTCGATGCGCTGGGACGCGAGTTCGGCTTCCGCGCGCCCACCCGGCACGGACTGGACTCGGTGAACGGCATCCGCGCCATGCGCGACGGCAAGGCGAAGGTCTTCCTGGGCGTCGCCGGCAACTTCGTCCGGGCCACCCCCGACAGCGACGTCACCGAGGGCGCGATGCGGCGGTGCCGGCTCACGGCCCACATCTCCACCAAGCTGAACCGCTCGCACACCGTGTGCGGCGACACCGCCCTGATCCTGCCTACCCTGGGCCGCAGCGACCGGGACGTGCAGGCCGGCGGCGTGCAGTTCTACACGGTCGAGGACTCCATGAGCGAGGTCCACGCCTCCCGCGGCAAGCTGCCGCCCGCCTCCCCGCACCTGCTCAGCGAGGTTGCCCTCATCGCCCGGTTGGCCCGCAAGACCCTGGGGGCGGACCCGGCCATCCCCTGGGAGGAGTTCGAGGCGGACTACGGCACCATCCGGGACCGGATCGCCCGCGTCGTACCCGGCTTCGAGGACTTCAACGCCCGGGTGGCCGAACCCGGCGGCTTCCGCCTGCCCAACCCCGTCAACCAGGGGGTCTTCCCCACCCCGAGCGGCAAGGCCGTCTTCACCCGCAACGACTTCACGATGCCGCACATCCCGGAGGGCCATCTGCTGCTCCAGACGCTGCGCTCGCACGACCAGTGGAACACCGTCCCGTACGCCATGAACGACCGCTACCGCGGCATCCACAATGCCCGCCGGGTCGTCCTCGTCAACCCCGCCGACCTGGATGCCCTCGGCGTGGCCGACCGCGGTCTGGTGGACCTGGTGAGCGTGTGGCACGACGGTGTGGAGCGCCGCGCGGAGGGTTTCGTGGTGGTCTCCTACCCCACCACGCGCGGCTCGGCCGCCGCCTACTACCCGGAGACCAATGTCCTGGTGCCCCTCGACAGCGTGGCCGACATCAGCAACACGCCCACCTCGAAGGGCGTCCTGATCCGGCTGGCCCCGGCACCGTCCCCCGCCGACCGCTGACGCCCCGGCCTTCGGGGCGGCGCCCCAGGCAGCCTGCGGCGCCCCTGAACCGTTTCCCGCCGACCGGTCCGCGACGCCGGCCGGGCGCGCCGTGTGGCAGCGTGCAGTGCGATCTGACAAGGAGCCAGTGATGGGCCGAGTGACCGTACGACGGCGGGTGCTGCGCCTCCGGAAGGGAGTTCCCTCCCACCGCCCCGACACCCTGGCCGCCGAAGAGCCGATGGAGATCCGCGTCGGCGGGCGTCCCCTGACGGTGACCATGCGCACCCCCGGCAACGACTTCGACCTCGCGGCCGGGTTCCTGGTGAGCGAGGGCGTGGTGCGCAGCGCCGACCAGGTGGCCGGAATCCGGTACTGCGCCGGCACCACGTCCGACGGCGGCAACACCTACAACGTGGTGGACGTCGCGCTGGCGCCCGGCGTGGCCGCCCCCGACGCGTCGTTGGAGCGCAACTTCTACACCACCTCCTCCTGTGGACTGTGCGGCAAGGCCAGTCTGGACGCGGTGCGTACGACGGCTGCCTGGACCGTCGACGAGGACCCGCTGCGCACCGCACCGGAGGTGCTGGCGGCCCTGCCCGACCGGTTGCGGGCGGCCCAGCGGGTCTTCGACAGCACCGGCGGCCTGCACGCCGCCGGACTGTTCGGTGCCGAGGGCGAGTTGCGGTGCCTGCGCGAGGACGTGGGCCGGCACAACGCCGTGGACAAGGTGGTCGGCCACGCCCTGCGGCAGGGCCTGCTGCCCTTGCGGGAGACCCTGCTGATGGTGAGCGGCCGGGCCTCCTTCGAGCTGGTCCAGAAGGCCGTGATGGCGGGGATCCCGCTGCTGGCGGCCGTCTCCGCTCCCTCGTCGCTCGCCGTGGACCTCGCCGAGGAGAGTGGGGTGACCCTCATCGGCTTCCTCCGTGGTGATTCGATGAACGTCTACACCGGCGCCGACCGGGTCCGCCTCACCTCCGGGAGATAGCGATGCTGTTCCGTCAGCTGGAGTACCTGGTGGCGCTCGCCCGGGAGCGCCACTTCGCCCGCGCCGCCCAGTCCTGCTACGTCTCCCAGCCGGCCCTCTCCGAGGCGATCCGCAAGCTGGAGGACGAACTGGACGTCCTGCTGGTCCGGCGCGGCCGGACCTACGGGGGCCTCACCCCCGAGGGCGAGCGCATCGTGCTGTGGGCACAGCGGATCCTGGCCGACCGCGACGCCCTCAAGGACGAGGTCGACGCGCTGCGCACCGGCCTCAGCGGGCGCCTGCGGATCGGCTCGGTCCCGACCGCTTCGGGCGCCGTCTCGCTGCTCACCGCACCGTTCTGCACCGCGCACCCGCTCGTCACCGTGGAGGTGACGGCGGACCTCCGCTCCGAGGAACTGCTGCGCCGGTTGCGGAACTTCGAGATCGACGCCGGCATCACCTATCTGAGCCAGGGCATCTCCGAGAACTTCCAGACAGTCGCCCTCTACGAGGAACGGTACGTACTGCTGACCAACGCGGCCGACGAACTCTCCCGCCGTCCCACCGCGACCTGGGCCGAGGCGTCCCACCTGCCCCTGTGCCTGCTGACCGCGAGCATGCAGGGACGGCGGGTGCTGGACGAGGTCTTCGCCGGCGTCGGCCTACAGCCGATGCCGCGGGTCGAGACCGATTCGGTGGCCTCGCTGTTCGCCCACGTCAGAACCGCCCAGTGGGCCAGCATCGTGCCGTACGCGTGGCTGCACGTCTTCGGCGTACCGCACGGCATGCAGGCAGTGCCGCTGGTGGAGCCCGACCACACGGCGCCCATCGGGCTGGTGACCGCCGCTCGGGAGCCGGGTTCGGTCATGGCCCGCGCCCTGCTGGAGACCGCCCGGCGCACCGACACCGCCGCGGTCCTGGAGAGCCTCCCCCACCATGCGGGCTCCTGATCGCCCACGCCGGGCGCGGCCCGGCCTGCCCGACGACGCAGCGCGGGCCGCACACTGGACCGCACCGACTTGTCCACCCCCGGCGCGCCGCCGACCTGCGTGTCTGAGTCCTCGACCGACGTGATCCAGACACCCGTGCTCTGTTCGTCCTTCTCCGTACGGCCCGGGCAGGGCAGGATGAGCGCCTGACGGCCGTTGACGAGGTGGTTGCGGCTGGGCTCGGTGCTCACGTGGACGGTGAGGCATCGCGGCAGCGGCGACTGGGGGTGGCAGTGACTGGCGGCAGCAATGACCAGGACGGCAACGGGCTCGCGCACGGCACCCCGACGCCGCTGCCCGCGCCCACCCCTCCCCCGGCGCCCGTGTCCAACAGCATCCGTGACAGCACCATCCACGGCCCCGTCATCATGGCCGGCAGCATCGGCGACCTGCGGGTGACCGTCCAACAGGTCACCCCGGTCGCTCCGTCCCAGCAGGTGGTGGGACGGATCCCGTTGCTGGCGAGCGCGTTCCAGCCGCGGACCACGACGCGGGAGGCGATCGAGCGGGCCCGGAGCGGGAGTGAGACCGTGGTCCTGACCCAGCTGCTGTCCGGCGCGGGCGGGGTCGGCAAGAGCCAACTCGCGGCGTATTACGCAGGGCAGGCCGTCGCCGAGGGGATCGAGGTCGTGGTGTGGGCCGACGCGGGTGAGGCGTCGGCGGTCACCGGCGTCTATGCGCGTGCTGCGGTCGCGGTCCAAGCGCCGGGAGCCGTCGGGGACTTCGCAAGTACCGAGCGGGACGCCGAGTCCTTCCTGAACTGGCTGGCGAGCACCGAGCGGAGCTGGCTGGTGGTCCTCGACAACGTCACCGACTTCGGTGCGAGCGGACTGTGGCCGAGCGGGTCGCGACGCGGCAACGGGCGGGTGCTGGCCACCACGCGTCGGCGCGACGCCGTGGCCAGTGCGGCCGGCCGGAAGCTGGTGGATGTCGACCGCTACACCGGGGAGGAGGCGGCCGCCTATCTGCGCGAGCGGCTGACGCAGGCCGGGCGGTCGCAGTTGCTGGACGACCGGGCCGATGAGCTGGCCGAAGCGCTGGGGCGCCTGCCCCTCGCCCTTGGCTATGCGGCGGCCCACATGATCAACACCGGCTGCACCACCGGCGCTTACCTCACCCTGCTCACCCGACGCAGCCACTCCCTCGACACCGTGCTGCCCGCCAGCGCCGACGCCGAGAACTACGGACGCCCCGTCACCGCCGCGTTACTGCTCGCCCTGGACGCCGCGCAGCGCCAGGAACCGCGGGGACTGGCCGTGCCCGCGATGCGACTGGCCGCGGTCCTCGACCCGTCCGGGCACCCCCGCGAGCTGTGGACCACCGAGGCCGTCACCCGCTACCTCACCAAGCACCGCACCACCCCGCCGGAGGCGGCGGAGCCGGCCCGGCGGCGGCGACGAGCCAGGACCGCCGCCGCACCGGTCAGCGCGGACGAGGCGCTGCGTGCCGTGGCCGTGTTGCACAACTACAACCTGCTCTCCGACCAAGGCCCGGCGGCCGGAGCACGCGCCGTCAGCCTGCATGCCCTGACCGCCCGCGCCGCGCTGGACACCACCCCCGAACCCGGCGTCCTGTACCGCGTGGCCGCCGCCGGGTTGCTGGAACTGTGGCCCGAAGAGGACCACGCGGACCGCGACCTCGCCGCCGCCCTGCGGTCCAGCACCGAGGCCCTGGCCGAACTCGCCGGCGACGACCTCTGGCGGCCGGACAGTTTCCCGGTGCTCTACCGGGCCGCCGAGAGCCTCTTGGACGCCGGCCTGTTCAGCGCCGCGATCGCGCAGTGGGAGCGGATCGCCGCCAAGGCCCGGGAGATTCGGGGCCCGCGCCGTCTGGAGGCCGTGGTCGCCCAGGGCCAACTCGGCGTCTGCTGCCTCGCGGCGGGCCGCGCCGAGGAGGCGATCGCCATCCTGGAAGCGCTGCTGCACGGCCGCCCCCGATTCGCCTGGCGCCGCCGTCGCGAGCTGCTCAACGCCCGGGCGCACCTGGTCTCCGCCTACCAGAGCGTCGGACGGACCGAAGAGGCCGTCTGGTGGGGCGAACAGGTCGTGGCCGCCAGCGAGCGCCTGCTCGGTCCGCGGGACCCGGAGGTGCTCTCCCAGCGGAGCAGACTGGCCGGCGCCTACTTCCAGTCCGGCCGCACCGGTGAGGCCATCGGCATGCTGGAACAGGTCCTGGAGGAGACCGAGCGCCTGCTCGGCCCCGACCATCCCAGCACCCTCGCCGCCCGGCACAACCTCGCCACCTGCTACAGCCGGGCCGGTCACCGGGACGCGGCGATCAGGCTGGAGGAGCAGGTCGTCGCGGCGGCTCCGAGCCGGTTCGGCGTCGAGCATCCCCACCATCTGAGCTCCCAGACCAGTCTCGGCGTCTCGTACGCGAGGGCGGGCCGCGTCGAGGAGGCCATCGCCGTACTGGAGCGGGTCGCGGCCGACAGCGAACGCGTCCTCGGAGGCGAGGACCCCCAGACCCTCGTTGCCCGGGCCCACCTCGCCGAGGCATACGCCGACGCCGGCCGGACCGGTGCGGCCATCACCCTGTTGGAGCAGGTGCTCGTCCTGGAGGAGCGCTTACTCGGCCCCGACCACCAAACCACCCACGCCACCCGGTCGAGCCTCGCCGTCTGCTACGCGAAAGCCGATCGGGTCGACGATGCCGTCACCCTCCATCAACGGGTCCTGGCCGACGGCGAGCGTCTGCCCGCCCCCGGCGACCGGAACGCCCACGTCGTCCGGGGAAATCTGGTGTACCTGCTGCTGCGCCGGGGCCGGGACCAGCTCCCCGACGATCCGCAAGCGGCACTGCGGGACACCGTCGCGGCACTCGACGCCGCGGGCCCGCTCCTCATCTCCGATCCGGGCGGTGCCGGTTGGGTTGGAGAGTTGGCGTACCCACTGGCGGCCGACGCCTTCAACCACCGTCGACAGCCCAAGCTGGCCGCCGAGTTCCGCGAGCGGGCCAGGAGGCGGAACGACCGGAGCCGGCACCCGGCCGCCGCCGCGACCGATGCCGCCGTCCGGATCCGCCGCGCGCTGGCCCCCACCCACCCCACCGCTCAACTGCCCGAGCTCCGAGGCGCGCACCACCAGGCCATGCGAGCGGCCGACCAGGGCGGCCAGGCGGCGGCGCTGGCCTGGGTGGTGACCGCCGTGCGCGACCGCCCTTCCCTGGCCGACGCCTACCTGCCCTCGCTCGCCTGGACGCTGGACGCCCTCACGGCCCGGCCGCCGGACCCCGAAAGCCAGGCGGAGCTCCTGCCGGCCGTGACGGCAGCCGTCGAGGCGGCCGCCGCGCTGAACTCGATCCCGTCCGACGCCCACCTCTGCGACCTGGCCCTGAACCTCACCAGCCTCGCCCTCTGGCTGCACCTCCTCGGCCGCCCCGACCAGGCACGGACCGCCGCCAAGGACGCTCACAACGCCGCCGACTCCCTGTCCGGGATCCCCGGGCTCCGTGCCCACACGTCAGCTGTCCAGGCTTGGCTCCGGGCGAACTAGCCAACTAGGCAGTGTCTGATGGCTCTTGCTCGGGGCGGTGGATCTAATGCCGTTGCGGGCAGGAGTCCGTCATGGTGCGTCGGCATGAACTGACGAACGCTCAGTGGGAGCGCATAGCCCCACTGCTGCCAGAAACCGGTGGACCGGGTGGGCGGTGGGCCGACCACCGCACCGTTGTCAACGGCGTGCTGTATCGGACGCGGACCGGCATTCCTGGCGTGACCTGCCCGAACGCTACGGCCCCTGGCAGACCGTGTACGAACGCCATCGCCGCTGGTCGGCCGACGGCACCTGGTCGAAAATCCTG